>NZ_JBNFXM010000012.1:0-109212 GCF_049943995.1 Lysinibacillus sp. VIII_CA | reverse complement strand
GGAATTAAAACAAAGTGTGCTAAAAAACTAACTGATAAGAATAACAAACAATATACATGGATTGGCTGTAAAACTTTGTTCATTTTATCATTAACCCCCTCCTAACAATACTCCCCAAGTCCGAGGTTATCTAATCGAATGGGGTGTATTTTTATTATAGACACACGTAAACACCTTTATAGCTCTCGAATAAAATATTCACTCTCTTCTGAGGATTTATAATAAGTAAACTATGCTGCATTTCAGCTTTTACCCACAACCATTATTGTTATTATGTACAGCCAAACTACCGTACCTAATAAACCTCCAATTACTCTACTAATTTTCAAAGCATGTTAAAAAGCAATCAAAAGTAGATTTTGTTTTATTTTATATAACTGCTAATATTTAACTATATTGAAGCAGTGTGAAACAGTGAAAATGCTAATAAATTTTTAAGAAAAATTGCACCAAATTTAATAAAAGGGGGCTTTTTCAATTTGCTTAAGAAGAATATTATCATTTTAGAAAACAATCTTTATTTAAAAATGGGCTTAGTGAAAATTCTGGAGAATGACTATAATATTTATTCAGACATTAACTTATCAAAAAATCTTTATGCTTTAATGAGTCAATACAAACCAGATATTATCGTCATTAATAAGCTTAGTAAAAATAACTTAGAAGATGTCAAACGAATTCGATCCGAATATCCTACTACATATGTTGCTATTCTTACTTCAATTATTTTAGAGGAAGAAATGCACGAGGCTTTGTTAGCTGGTGTCTCAGGGTTTATTTTATATAATATAAAATTAATAGAATTAACAAAAGCAATAGACTTAATTTCTAAAGGTGAATACTATTTTGATAGCTCGTCAATGACAACTTTTATAAAAAGCTATTTAAAACTATTCGATTCGAAGAAAATAATAGCGCATCTTTTTACAAAGCGGGAATATGTCATTTTGCTAATGCTTGCAGAAGGTAAAGACGTACAAGAGATTAGTCAAAACCTTAATATTTCCAAAAAATCAATCAAAATGAACATTAATAAGATTTATAACAAATTATCAGTAAAGACTCGCCTACAAGCGATAGAAAAAGCTATTAAAAACAGGTGGATTCCTTATAATTTAGCTATATCTAATTTATATGTGATAAATTATAATCAAAAACAGACAATACTACATTGATAAAAATCCGAATATTTCTTATATTCGGATAATTTTGCGTTCATTGAAAACCCCTACCACGTAAGAGTTTCACGTATTTTCTCCCACTTTAACTGATTGTATCTACTTGGTGCTCCTGACAACAAAATGATTGACTGCCATAACAAAAGTGCTTCAATTACAAATAATTCTTTTTTCTTATATCTAATTATCAATTTGTGTATCATTTGAAACAAATATTGATTTTGAAGACATGTGAATAGATGTTATGGTAATGGTTAATTAATATAGGTATATTTAATTATTCCGAAAGAATTTAATAGCAATCTTTGCTCGCTTGGTTTTAAAAAAAGTGTAATAAACCATAATATTGTTACCGGTGTATCTATATTGGTAGAGAAATTCGTAAGAAATAGAGGTGAGAGTATGTATAATTTTTTAGA
Source organism: Lysinibacillus sp. VIII_CA (assembly GCF_049943995.1). Taxonomy (NCBI): domain Bacteria; kingdom Bacillati; phylum Bacillota; class Bacilli; order Caryophanales; family Bacillaceae; genus Lysinibacillus; species Lysinibacillus sp. VIII_CA. The sequence continues at coordinate 107,615 of NZ_JBNFXM010000012.1, read as the reverse complement.
TCGTTTCACTTTACAAAAGGTGCAACTGTTATATCATATCCATAATGAAAAACGATTCTTTTCTAGTCAGGAGCTAGCTAAAAAAATGGATTTATCTGAAAGAACCATCTTAAAAATAGTGACAGAACTCTCAAGTGATTTAGAAAAATTTGATGAAGCTATTTTTTTAAACGAACTGAAACAAAAGCAATTTAAATTGGACTATAAAGATTATTTTTCGATTAAAACAATCGAAAGATTTTACCTGCAAAATTCGTTAGCATATAAAATTTTCAATGATATTTTTTATAATAAATTAGTCGATTTTAATATGTTTATTATAGAAAATTTTACAAGTCAAGCTTCTATATATCGTCAAATAAATAAAATTAAACCTTTATTAAATGAATTTCAATTAAAATATACGTCTCAAGATTTCATTACACTTGAAGGATCTGAAAAACAATTTCGTTACTTTTACTATTTGTTCTATTGGAATTCATGTTGGGGAGAAACTTGGCCTTTTTTAGGAATATCTAGAGAGGAAATAGTAGAAATTATTAAGGACTATAATCGAGAATTTCAAATTTCCGTATTATACTTGCTAGCGATTTGCTTAATACGGGCTAAAATGGGTTTTGTCATAGAAGATGACGTGGCATATACAAGATATACTGAACATCATTATCAATTTGAAAAATTTTCACAAACATTTAGTGTTTTATTTAAAAAATTCACAAACCTGAATGATGAAGCAATAGAGAAAGAGATAAAGTTTTCATTTTCATTTCTAGAATCTCAGCATCGTTATGAGAAAAGTGAAAGTTCCATAAGTTTAATGATGAATTTTGGTCAATACCATAATCAAGAATTATTTGTACAAGCTACTTTGTATTGGATGGAGAAATTTAGGAAGTTCTTTTCAATTACTTTAGATATAGAGGAATATGGAGTACTGTTTGTAAACTTACTGAACCTTCATTATCATACATTGAATTTTTCTGGTCCTGCATTTTTATTTAAAGAGGACCTTTATAAAAAGAGATTTGATTGTCATGCTACTATACAAATTGAAATTATGAATCAATTTTACGACTATCTTTTAGAGAATGAAGAATTTTATAAGGTTTTTGAACGAAGAGAGCTTTTAATTGGTAGATATCATAGATTACTAAAGCAATCAATCGATGTTCTTAAAAGAAGCACCATAAAAATAAAAATATACTCCTTGATCCATGATGTTCATTATTTATTCGATAAGGTCAAACGCGTCTTTACGCATGTTGATTATTGTACAAAAGATGAAGAAGCCGAATTGATCATTACTGATCGCCTATACTTAAATATTGCTAAAGACAAAGAAGATATTTTTGTATGGGATTCTATACCTGGGAGAGAGGATTTTTTCAGGCTAGGTACAAGACTTCAAAAAATTTACTTTACTAAAGAACAACAGCCAGACCAATTACTTTTAAAAACATTATTAAGTCAAGTATAAAGTGTGGGGATTTCATTGATTTTGAGACAAGAAAACTGAAACGAGAATTATTTGATTATTTTGAATACTATTCTTAAAAATAGTAGAAAAACATAATGGTTATACATCTGACTGCTTCATTTTTATGAGTGCATACCATCTTGCTTTAGACAAAGAATCATCATTGTACTACCTTTAACCATTTTCAAATGAAGGGGTTAAAATACATAGTCTTTTTGGTTACCTTTCTGTATAAAGTAGTTTGGGTACTTGGGAAACGAATCGGTGATAAAGTAAGACCAAACGTTTTTGTTATTAAGTGAATAACCGTTAATTCATACAAATTTTCGTTTGCTATATTTCCAATCGAAGGGGGTAATTATGATGTTACGCAATCTTTCTACAATGAAAAAATTATTAGTTTTAATGTTAATATCCATTTTTACAGTTGGTATTATTCAAGTCGTTGGATACAATACGATGAAATCTTTAAAAAATAATATAGAGGATATATTTAAGGACCGCTTAGAACCAGGTATAGTTTTGACTGATTATAGGCTAAATAACCGTATTATTTTAACATACATGTATCGTTCCTTCCATTACACTGATGAAAAAACGATTAATGAAATTCATGCTGGGGTAAAGAAGGCTTTTGAGGAAAATGAAATGAATCTTCAATTACTTAATGACACCAGCTTAAAGTCAGATGAAGCAGAAATAATAAATGAACTGATTGATGAATATCCAAGTTTTAAAGAAACTATGGAAAAAGTATTCGAATTAAGTCTTGCCAATAAGAATGAGGAAGCATTAAATCTCTATTATTCTATTGCTGAGCCTGAGTATAATAGGATTTTATCAAAAGGTCGAGAGTTAACACAATTAAATAGAGACTATGCAAGCTCTTTGTATAAGGAAAGTGTAGAAGAAGTAAATAAAAATACTAGGTATACATTGATCATTTCAACGGTATTAAGCATACTGTATGTTGTGTTCGGTTTTATTGGTGTCCGTACATATATAACAGCTCCAATAGATAAAATAAAAACTGCTGTCCAACGGGCAGAAGCGGGAGAATTAAATTTTAGTGTAGACTATGATTCTAAGGATGAAATTGGCGTATTATCTGCATCACTTAATCGTATGATTACTAAATTAAGAGATTTAATAGGTCAGGTGAAGCAATCGTCTGAACATATGGCAGCGTTTTCTAATGAACTCACGGCAAGTACGGAACAAACAAGTAAAGCCAGTGAGCATATTGCAACTGTTACGTTAGATATTGCAAGTGGAACAGAGCATCAAGTTCGAACACTAATAGAAACAGAAGATATTGTTACGCAAATGGCCCAAGATGTCCAAACAATCGAAAGTAATTCAACTAGCGTATCAGAGGCAGCTATTCATGCAGAACAAATTTCGGTGGATGGAAATGAAATTATTAAAAACGCTGTTCAGCAAATGAACAAAATCCAAACGTCTATTGATAGTCTAAATAATGTGATTTTTGGTTTAGGAGATCGCTCATCAGAGATTGGGCAAATTGTAGAAGTTATTACAAGTATTGCTGAACAGACGAATTTATTAGCATTAAATGCAGCTATAGAAGCGGCAAGAGCAGGGGAAAATGGTAAAGGATTTGCTGTGGTTTCAGAAGAAGTTCGAAAATTAGCTGAAGAATCCTCTTTGTCTGCACGGAGAATTTCTGTATTAATTGATGGGATTCAAACGGAAACGAATAGAGCGGTAGATTCAATGCAATTCACAACAAATGAAGTGGTTATAGGTATAAACTGTGTAAACACGGCAGGAGAATCCTTTAAGAAAATTCAACATGCTACCAAGGAAGTTTCGGCTCAAGTTCAGGGGATTTCTACTTCAGTAGAGCATATGGCGATAGAAATGAGACATATGACTGATTCTATGAAGCAGATCAACGGAATCGCTCAAAGTTCTGCGGAGGGAACACAAAATATTTCGGCAGCTACTGAGGAACAGCTAGCTTCCATGGAAGAAATTACTGCATCTACTTTTACACTTTCTAAAATGGCAGAAGAATTACAAAATAAAACAAATACGTTTAAAGTTTGACGTGGCAGATTTTTTAAGAAGTACATAAGAGGAATTGAAGTTATTCTACAATTATTTCAGTTAAAGGATAATCGAAGTTCTTAGGCAAGGATAAAAGGATTTGATAAACAGCTAAGTAAAAGGATACGCTTGATGTTACACTTACTCCCTATAACCAGCCAGGTACTCTAGACATTTGCACAAATGAATAACCAGAAGCTCCTATTATAGGTGAGCTTCTGGTTTTTTTGTGTGAAATTATAGGAGTTAGATAGATTCCTTAGACGTCATCAATCTGGGCTATTCATAAGTAGGTACTAGCCTGATGTCAATGCCTTTTCTATCGCTTAATAACATAGCTGGGATAACCTAATTTCGTTACTCCCTTCATTCTTTTTTGCTGAACGGTCAAATTCAGATTCTCAAGGACATGTTGCAATAGTTTTAGAAGGTATAGCATATATTGAACTTTAATTCTCAAAATAGGAGTGGGGCAAGTGAACGATATCGAGCTATTGTTAAAAAAATTAAAGTACTTTGATAAAAAATTTAAGTTCATGATCCAGCAAAACAAAGATCATCTTCTAATTGATTATGATGAGCTATGTGAATTAATGGATGATTATTCTTCTTTTATAATCAATCGTGATAATGAAAAACAATGGAAACATATCAAACAATCGATAGAGATACTATCATTAATCGACAATTTAAGAAATAATTCTGCTGTTTGTGTCCAAATCCTAGAGAAACATTGGGCGGTATTACTAAGTCATGAAGAGAAAGAGATGACCGATTACTTTCGTAATATAGGAGCTTGTATTGGCAAGGAATTTGGAGGTTTTCAAGTTACCAGTCAATCGAAGGTACTTTTGATAGGTTCTGGGTCTTTTCCCATAACATTATTAATGGTTGCAGAACAAACAGGAGCAGACGTTTTTGGAATAGATATTGATGATGAGGCGATTCAGCTGAGCAAACATCTAGTAAATAAATTAGGAAGTCATTTATCCATTCAAATTGATAAGAAGACATTAGAGGAGCTAACAGTTATGCAGCAAATTAGTCATGTTATATTTAGTTCCACCGTAAGTAATAAATATGACATTTTAGACCAATTATATGATGTGACAAATAAAGATGTGCTGATTGCTATGCGTTATGGAAATGGACTAAAGTCTCTTTTTAACTACCCTAGGCAAAATGTAGACGAAAATAAATGGCATATAATAGAAGAAGTTATGCAACCTCAACATGTCTTTGATGTTGTTTTATATCAAAAGGTACAATGAATTTAATAGGTGAGGAGAAAGCTATGACTTATTTTAATCATGTATTACTGTTAGGAACAGGGCCTACAGTCATTCAATTAGCTGTGAATTTCAAAAATTTTTTCAAGAGTAAAATTGCTATTGCAGGTCGAGAATCTGTACGTTCCAATATTTTCTTTGAAGCAGTTGTTCAGCATCAGCTTGTACTTAAGGTGTCTGTACAAAATACACAACATCAGGCTGTTTCAGGAGTATGTAAGATTGATGCATGTTTTAAGGGGTATCATAAAATATCTGGAAAGTGGGATACTGTTGTCCTTTGTGTGACGACAGATTCTTATCTAGCTGTATTAGCACAAATTGATACAAAAGTATTGAAGGAGGTTAGTAGCTATATATTAATCTCACCTACATTTGGTTCTAGTCTTTTAATGGCTAATTTTCTAAAGAATCTTTGCCCTCATGCAGAGATCATTAGTTTTTCCACATATTATGGAGATACTAGATGGATAGGTGGAATTCCATCAAATGAAGTTTTGACAACAGGAGTGAAGAATACAATTTATATTGGCTCAACCTACTCAACGTCTTCTAGACTAGTTAAAATTACTGAATTATTTAAGGATTTGGGAATTCATTTGAAAAAATTAGCTTGTCCCCTTGAGGCAGAAACAAGGAATATTTCTTTGTACGTCCATCCTCCCTTATTTATGAATGATTTTGCATTAAAAGCAGTATTTGAGGAGGATAACGTAACAAAATATGTGTATAAGCTTTATCCTGAGGGGCCTATTACTTATACTATGATTAGGCATTTACTAACCTATTGGGGAGAAATGATGAAAATTACAAACCACTTCAATATTCAACCTCTCAATTTATTAAAGTTTATGGTAGATGATAATTATCCATTGCAGCCAGCAAGTATAAATAGACAGGAAATCGAGAATTTTAATAAACTTGAATCTATACATCAAGAATATTTGCTCTATATTCGTTATGCTTCTTTATTAATTGATCCATTTTCTATACCAAACAAAGAAGGAAAATACTTTGATTTTTCGGCAATCCCTTTTAAAGGAATGTATAAAAATCTTGATGGAGAATGGGATATTCCTAGAATGCCAAAAGAGGACTATTTTCGTATGAAAATCATACAAGGGATTGCGAGTGCCCTGAAATTGGAAAGCCCAACGCTTGATCATTTTGTCCAAACCTACGAAAAAAAACTACAGCAAGTTGTGGCTACATCTAGGAATAAAATATTTTCTGATGCCTTCCAAATAAAATCCTATTCACAAGAAATCGAGATGATTTGTAAGGATTTAATTTTAAGTGAAAAACAAAAGACAGGGAAGAAAATATGTAACAGGATTAATTAGTTATTAAGTTTTCAATCAGTCGTATCATTAAGCTGGCTTTAGCGGTCGTATGAAAACTAAGAATTAGCGGACTCTTCAAAAGTCTGAAGTTATTGCTAAATAAATGCGTAGTGCAAGCCACCAATTAGTAGATGGGTGGTTCTATTTTAAATTGACAATGATAATCATTATCGATAAGGTGGAGGTAGACGAGCATCGTCATCTCCACCTTTTCGCATGTTAGGCTAAATACGTTTGAATAATATTGCAGAATGGACTTCTGTAAAAAGATAGAGGAACAGACCTAAAATGTCTGTGTCTTTTAGCTACATCAGTAGCTTATTGAAGGGTATACGCTGTTTATGGTCAAAAGTTATTCAAGATGTACAGCTAGAATTTTACGATTACTGGTAAACAATTTTTGAAATGAGGTATGCAATTTGAACATCGATGTAAATCAGTTAGCAGAATATTTAGCACATATTCCATTTCAAGTAGAAGGAATATATCGATATGCTAGTAATTCAGGTGTGCCATACGCTGACTATACAGATGCTTTTCCTGGATTTGTTTTTCCACTTAATGGAAAAATACAATTTCATTTCAATGGCACACCTTATATCTTTTCTCCAGGAAAAATTGTGCATGGCGGTGCAAAAATGAAACTGGATCAAAAGAATTTTGATAATACGAATTGGGAATATATCCTTGTTCTCTATCGCATATGTAACTCAGAACCGCAGGAGGCAGGCTTTTCTCATCAACATTTTGAATTATCAACTGGACAATCTCCTCGTCTTATCGAATTAGTTATGCGTCTTTGGCATGTGTATAATCAGCGCGGAGGCATTTCTAGGTTTCAGACTGAAATGCTATTTCGTGATGTATTGAATGAGGCTTTATTATGTGTGGTTAATCGGCAAAATAGCTGTCAATCACATATTTTATTTGAGCAGGTATCTTCCTATATTCATGAACACTATTATCAAAGCCTTACAATTCCCTTGCTTGCAGAACAATATAACGTGAATCGAAATCGGCTATCTTATGTATTTAGAAAACATGCAGGGATGGGACCAGCAGAATATTTATTGAAATACCGTATAAACATGGCTCAAGAAATGCTCTTTAAAAGTGATGCTCCTGTACAACAAATTGCGCAGGCTGTTGGAATGGATGACCCCTTTTATTTTAGTAGAGTGTTTAAGAAACAATTTGGTATACCTCCTAAAGAGTTTCGTGAGAAGTTCATTAATAATCCATGCTAGTTTCAACAAGCATCCATTCAAATCTATCAATGCCTTTACTATACTAATGGCATATCAAAGATCATATGTTGGAGGAATTTAGGATGCAAAAGATGAAAGGATTGTGTTTCTCAATACTTTTATTAGCTGGAATACTAGGAGGCTGTAATGAAACACCAACTGAAAATAAAGGAATATCTACAAAAGAGACATCTACTTCAGCGATTCAGCAGGATACTACTGATTGGCCAAGAACCATTAAGGATGCCTTAGGTAAAGAAATAGTTATCGAGAAGAAACCTGAAAAAATAGCGTCGCTTTGGTATTTTTACCCAGAAATATTAGTTGCACTGGGTGAGCCGCCTACAGCTTCTACAGATAAAGAGTATCTATCTTCTTTAGCCTATTTAAATGGAAAACTAGATTCAACCGAAGAATTAGGAGATAAATTGTCTCCTAGTATTGAAAAAACTCTATCGACCGAGCCTGATTTTATTTTAGCAACAGAACATCATGAAAAACTGTATGAATCACTTGAAAAAATAGCGCCAGTCATTACTTTAAAATACCAGGATATTTATGAAGATTGGCAATATGGTCTCCGTACAGTAGCCGAGATTATTGGCAAAGAGGACGAAGCTGAAAAAGTAATTGAAAAAATGATGCAAGCAATTACAACTGGGCGTGAAGATTTAAAATCGATTGAAGGAGAGTCAGTAGCACTTATAGTGTCATGGGATGGAAAAACTTTTAATGTTTTGGGTGAAGATAACCCTGTTTATACACTTGCGTTTGATAAAGAAAAGGGGTTGGGACTTACACCAGATATCACATTTAATGGTAAGAGCAATCAGTTTTCTGCGTTCGAAGGAATTTCAACTATTCAAGCAGACCATATTTTCCTTATAGGGGATATAACCAAAAAAGAAACATTACTGAGTGAGTTAAATGAAAATAATGTTTGGAATAATATGAACGCGGTAAAGAAAGGAAATATTCATTTGATGGATACATCTGCTATTACTGGTGGCCCACTAGCTATGGAATACGCTTTGCAAAATATAACAAAAGCTCTAAAAAATTAAGTAGAACAAATAAAGGGAGAGAAGTATATGTATTATCAAGCTATTAATCTGAATGAGAGTGCAGCTCAAATAAATGAACTATGGGCACCAAAAGTTATTGGTGAAATACACGATTTCCAATTCAAGCTGGTTAAGATTGATGGAGATTTTATATGGCATGAGCATCAAGGAGCGGATAAAGTATTTATTGTCCTCCAAGGAGAGTTATTTATCGCTTTTCGCGATGGCCAGGTGAAAATTTCACAAGGGGAGATGGTTATAATTCCAGGTGGCCCTGCGCATAAGCCTTTTGCCGAAAAAGAATGCCATATTATGCTAGTGGAGCCTAAAGGCATAGTAAATACTGATAGTAAATAAAATAACAAAAATTCTAGAGCTGCATAGTCAGCTCTTTTTTATTGAACGAACGAGGCAAGCTAGAGATGGAGATAAATGTGTTAATAACAATATATCGACCTTCAGAAGAACTATTTTATAGGAGTAAAGTATCAAAAAAATAGAATGAATTTCGAGGAAAAAAATGTTGAAAAATACTTAAATTGTAATATACTTATTTGGTAGGGTCTCATACTATAGTATTTATAAATTTATTGGAGGTATTTTATGTCAGACAGAAGTTTCGTAGCAACATTATTACTTTGTTTCTTTTTAGGAAGTCTAGGTGTTCACCGTTTTTATGCTGGTAAAATCGGTACAGGAATTTTAATGTTTTTAACATTAGGTGGATTGGGTATTTGGACAATTATTGATTTAATTATGATAATCGTTGGTAAATTTACTGATAAGGACGGCAACATTATTAAATCGTAATAGAACATAATTAGTAAATTATTGAAATATAAAAACGATGGGCTTGTACATAGATTATTTTCAGCTTGTTGATTTTATTTATAGTAATGCGATAAAAGAAGGGAGACTTTTCTAAATGTCTACCCTTCTTATTTATTTAGTGGTTAACTAATTGAGCGGATCTTATTGTTTAAGTACTTTAAGCTAACAGTATACTGCAGCTACATTAAAATAATCACTTTTTTAGTAATAATAGCTATCATTCATCACCTCTACTACAACGCCTATTACAAATGAAATAATCGTGATAATGATTGATATAGCTATACCAAACAAAGCATATATTAAAGCTGATTTTGCTGCTTTAGGTTGTGTATCTTTCCATACAAAATAGATAATAATTCCAAGTATAGGGAAACAGCATAAACTGAGTACATTAATCCAAATGTTTGGTGTATCATTTTTTGCCGCAGTTACTTGACCGCTAAATTTTAATATGTTAACGCCACAGTGTAGACAAATTTCGGCATTCTCGTTAACGCTAGAACCACAATTGGGACAATACATATTAAAGACCTCCTGCATCTTAGAAAATGCCCATTTACCAACTTTTTTCTGCTGTTCAGCTAATTAGTATAGTATCGATAACGGTTGAACGTACATCCCTTATAGAGCATATTTAGCTAAAAAAGATTATGTTCACTACAATAAATACCTTACATATGTAATCACTCGATTTAGGAACTAAATAATCCTATAAGGAGCATGGCAATATAGAATAATATGATAAGTCCTAAGTTAATAAAGAAGAAAGTTAAAGCAGATTTAGCCGCAATTGGTTTTTCGTCTTTCCAAACAAAGAACAACACTAATCCAACAAGTGGCACACAGCAAAGTGTAAGTATGTTAACGGCCCAGTTGGGTTTGTCTTCACCACTTGCATTTTTTACGCGGACTCCACAGTGGATACAAATTTCTGCGTGCTCCGAAATTTGTTCGCCGCAATTTTTACAATACATAATAGGTCCTCCAGTATTTTATAGATTTCTTCCAACATATTGGCCAAGTAAAAAAAATTGGTAACCAATAGTATAGAAAAGATAAATAATGCCGATTCCACCAGGTAATCCAGTGAGGAACCGCCTATTATTATTACTTGTCCATTTACCAAATAATTGTCCTATACCATCGATAGCCATTGGTAAAATTAATAAGGCTATAATCCATAAATCAAATCTTCCTAAAAGTATGACTAATAGTATGGATAAGAGATAGCCTACTGCCATACCAGTACACCTTGCACATAGTGGGAATTTTTTCCCATTATAATGAAATGACCGGTCTGGTCTTTGATGGCAAAAGAAAACAACCTTCAAAAGAAAATTAATACTATTTTCCAAAATTGTAACTCCTTTATTATTCTAGCGTATAGTATATAACATAAATAGAATTTATGGAATATACTACATAATTTAGTTTTAAATATATAATTTTTTAAATATTGATTGAATGATAAATTAGTTGTTCGGAAAGATAGTTCAAAAGAGCGTTTGACAGAGGATAATAAAGTTTTTTTTGAGCTATTAAGAAGTCGACAGCTTCGGCAAAGATATATAGGCCATCTTTATATTATGGGGGGGTCAATAGTAATAAATAAGTGCGGTTTCCAAAGCTGATTGAGTAGTTGAAACTCATCAGCTTTTTTCAGTTAAAGTGATTATCGCATTGTGAAAAAGGTTGAGGAGAAAGGGGCAAATGTTTCAATTTCTTTAAAAGTGATAGAGCGTTTACCTTGTCTCTGGCTTATATAAGCGGAAAAATTTAATGTAACGGCAGGGGAAAAAGACAAAGAGCTGATATTACTTCTCTTATTCATATTGTTAAAGTTTACTATAGATTATTTTACATAGTATTTAGAATATTAATAATAAATTAGAATGTTTTTATTATTTTTCTGTTAAAATTACTATGTTAACCAATATTTTGGTAGTGTTAATTTTGACAATTACCTTGAATTCATTCATTGGATTAAACAATACCCTTATTAAATAGGAAAATGGGGAGGTATTACTCTAAGTATGAGTAAATGGAGGAAATCGAAGTATTTAAAAGCAATAACAGCAATGGCATTAACGGCTTCAACAGTAGTGGTGGTAGCACCGATTGCATCAGAAGCAAGTAGCTTTAAGGATGTCCATCGAACGCATCCATTTTATGACGACATTAAGCATTTACATGATCGTGGCATGATTAATGGGTTCCAAGATGGCACATTTAAACCTGAACAAAACGTAACACGTGGACAAGCTGCTAAAATTATTGCAAGTGTTTTAGGACTAGACACATCCAATGTTAGCAATCCCAATTTTAAAGATATTTCTACTACTCAGCCATATTTTGGAGCTATTGCGGCTTTAAAGCAAGAGGGGATTATTGATGGGTATGAAGATGGAACATTTCGTCAGGGTGATTATATTCAACGTAACCATGTAGCAAAGATTTTAGCGAACGCGTTTCATTTAAAAGCTTCGAATACAAATTCATTACCATTCACGGATGTGCGTGCTGAGTACAAAGAAGCGATTGCTGCTTTATATGAAAACAACGTAACGAATGGCAAGACAGCTACATTATTTGATGGTTCTTCAAATGTAACACGAGGGCAAATGGCTGCATTTATTAATCGTTCAGAAGTGGTTGGTCCTTCGATTTCTCACCCCTCTCAAAGTGTAACGTTTAAAGTTGAAGACTATACAGCGAATGAAATGACTATTAATGGTAAGACCTATCTTTTTAATGATTCAGTAAAGTCAATTTTTACCACTGAAAACAGAACCGCACTATTGGAGGCTGAAATTACAGCAACAATTAAAAATGGTGTGATGACAAAAGTAAATAATGTTGTTTTAAATAATGCAGGTTCAGTAGAGAAGGGAGTTGTATTCAATACAAATGCAACGCTTGATTCCATAACAATTAACGCAGATGGTGTGACAGTTAAAAATATATCGGTTACAGGAAAAGCGACTATTACCCCAACTGTTAAAACAAAAGTGGAATTTGATGGAGCCACAGTTACTGACGGAATTTTAGTAGATACCATGGATGGAGCTAATGCTTCTTTAGAAAATAAAATTGCAAATCAAAGTACACCTGTATTGAAAATTAAAAATTCGCATACTGGAAAAGTACATGTCAAACGAAATAATATTTCGATTGTGTCGAACACAGTCATTCCTGAAATTATTATGACAGCTGCTATATCCGCTATCAATATTGATGGAGCAGCAAATAAGGTAACAATAGATTCTACGGCAAAACTGAATATGACTGGAAATGTAAAGTTTGAACGACTTTTGCTTTCCACGCCCGCGGAATTAGCGTTAAATGCTGCTGGTGTAGTTAATTATTTAACGATTCTAAACCCTGATGCAAGAGTTTCAATCGGTTCAGATTTACTAATAAATAACTTATCGATCCCAACAGGTTCATCTGTAACAAAGATTATTACGAATTATGCCTCGGTGGCTAGCAAAATTAAGGCAATTATTGGAGGTTCTTCGCCGAGTACTGGGGCACCAAACACAGGTGGAGGAAATGTGGCCCCTGATCCAGTTATTCCCCCAGAAAAAGTGAATGAATTTAATGTTAAGAATGCTGAGGAATTAAAACAAGCATTAAAAAAAGCTAAAGCAGGAGACGTAATTAAATTAATAGCTCCAGTGTCTTCAGATGTAACATTAACAGATTTAGTCATGATTGATTTGAATGGTCATACCTTGATGGGGAATGTAACGATAACAGCTCCAACAGCTAAAGGGAGATATTCTTTAATGCCAACTGGTAGTACTGGTATTATTGCAGGTGATTTAATCATTGATGCACCAAATGTTAACATCAGTTTAGATGGGTTATCTGTTGAAGGAAACACAGTAATTGAGTAATTGACTAATAACTTTTCTGTAAATTCCTTTGCAAGATAGAGAAAAGGTTAAAAGATAAAAAATCTAAGGAGCTAAATGAATGAAGAAATATGAATTTAATGTCGTTTCCAAAATAGCGTTATCATTTTTACTTGTAATTTCTATGATTTTGCCCTACCTAACAGTTGTAAAGGCGGAAACGACAGAAGCTATTGGAGTGGGGGAAGCTGTCAACCAATTTGATCCCAATTCAGCTAGGAATAATGTTACTGTGGAAGGATATATAGTTGGGTTTGTTAAAGGTGAAACTTCGTATTCAGTGATAGCAGATAGCGACACAAATCTGGCTATTGCCGACACACCTGGTGAAACAGATGTCACGAAAATGCTGTATATTCAATTACCAACCTCCCCAAGCTCATATAGAGCCAACTTTGGTTTAAAAACAAACCCAAGTAATCTTGGGAAAAAAATTAAAATAACAGGGACACTAGATAAATATTTTGGTAGTCATGCAGGGCTAAAATCACCCACTTCAATTGAGTTCGTTGGAAGTGAACCAACAGAACCGACTAATCCTTCTGTCACAGAAGGGACAATTGCCGAAGCTCGTGCAGCTGTTGGAACAGACCGTATAGTTCAGATCCAAGGGACCGTTACAGCAACACCTGGTAGCTGGGGTGGCAAGGCCTTCTATGTACAGGATGAGTCTGCAGGGGTATATGTTTTCTCTAATTCAACTGAAGCAGGGAGCTTAGCTGTTGGAGATATTGTCAAAATCACAGGGAAAACGAGTTTATTTAGTGGAGAAGTTCAATTTAATTCGCCAACAATTGAACGCATTTCTTCAGGGACAGCACCAGCACCACAAATAGTTAATCTACCCATTGATGACAGTATACAAGGTAAGTTAATTACACTGGAAAATGTGAAGATTAAAGATTTAGCGTCATCTGGTACGTATGGAACATTTGAGTTTAAAGCAGTTGATGCAGAAAATAACGAGCTTTTAATTCGCCATGATAACCGTACGGGCTATCAGTTCTCTCAATTTGAAGCAGGTGGGTTCAATAACAATGATGTGATTACAGTGACAGGGATTGCTTCCATTTTTAACGGGGCATATCAGTTAAAAACGTTAAACGCGGAAAGCTTTCAATTAGTATTAAATTATGAGCCTACAGAAGTAACGAATGTGAAAGCTTTTCCAGCAACGGGTGAAGTTTTTGCAGGTACAAAGGTAACATTGTCTACAGATACACCAAATGCAACAATCTATTACACGTTAGATGGTTCCGAACCGTCAACAGCTAGTGAGGTTTATAATACAGCAGCGGGCATTGTTGTAAATGAAGCAATGACGATTAAAGCATTTGCTACAGCAACGGGTTTAAACGATAGTGGAATGACGACCTTTAATTTTACAATTAAAGATGCACCAACCCATATTTCGATTACGGAAGCACGTAATAAAGAAATAGGACAAGTGGTAACCGTATCAGGTATTGTAACAGCAAAATTAGAAACAGCGACTGCTCACATTCAAGATGAAGACGGCGCGGCGATAGCTATTTATCCTGTAGATAGTCTTACTGCAAAAGTCGGTGATCGGGTGTTGGTGCAAGGTAAAGTAGATGAATATAGTGGACTAAAGCAATTAACGAATATTTCGCTTGTTGGCATGCCTGTTCCTTCTACAATACCAGAGGCACATATTATTAAAAGTATTGAGGTTGGAGAAGACAATGAATCGAAATTAGTAACCATTAAAAATGTTGCTATTACTGGTTCAGGTCAAAACTTTACCGGAACTGATGATGCAGGCACATTTGCTATTTATGATAAAACAAGAGACTCTGGTTTAGTAAGTGGAAAAACGTATGGGGAAATTACAGGCATTGTTGGTCAATATACAAATCATCAACTCCTCCCGCTTCGCATTATTGAAGATGTAACAAAGGTTCAGGATATCAAAGCTTCTCACGTTGGTGGAATAACAGCTGGTACGAAGGTTACGCTTTCTACCATGACAGAAGGTGCAACGATCTATTACACATTGGACGGCTCTGCACCAACAACAGCTAGTACAAAGTATACAGGGGAAATTATTGTTAATCAGCCATTGACGATTAAAGCGATTGCAGTGAAAGAAGGTTTAACGAATAGTGCGATTGCTACATTTGTTTATGAGATGATTGATACTAACAATGCCACAATTAGCGATATTCAAGGGGCAAGCCACCTATCGCCATATGTCAATTTAGCAGTAAATGATGTAGAAGGAATTGTAACATTCGTTATTAATTCAAGTAGCTTCATTATGCAAGAAGGCGAGACAGCATTCGATGGCGTAAAATCGACAGCGATCAAGGTAAGTAAGTCGGCACATAATGTAGTAGTAGGGGACGTTATTAAAGTATCAGGAAATGTAACTGAAGCGGGTGGCAACTCTCGATTAAGAGATACGCAAATTTCAGCAACCAATATTACAAAAACAGGTAAAGCAGTAATTCCAGAGCCTCTTGTGATAGGAGAGGATCTATTCCCGCCAAATAAAATTATTGATAATGATGGCTTGGCAATTTTTGATCCACAAGAAGATGGCATCGATTTTTGGGAATCCATTGAGTATATGCGAGTATCGTTCCCAGAGGCGAGAGTGATTGGACCGATGTACAATAATGATTCACCAATTGTTGTACCAAGCACAACAAATAATACATTTAATGTGAATGGCGGTTTAAATATTGCAGCCGATGATTATAATCCGGAAAAAATTATGCTTGAAGGAGTAGCTGGAAAAAATTATGATTCAGGGGATCGCTTTAATGAACCGCTTATCGGATTTGTAGAAAACTTTACAGATGGCTATCGACTGAACACGAATAATGTTTTTCCTAATGTAACAAAGGCACATCTTCAACAAGAAGTGACGCATCTTCAACCAGTAGCGGACAAATTAAATGTCGCTTCTTATAATATCGAAAACTTTTCGAATAATCCTGCCAATACATCTAACGAAAAAGTAGACAGAATTGCAGCGACATTTGTAAATAATATGAAGTCACCAGATATTATTACATTAGTCGAAGTTCAAGATAACGATGGTCAAATTGATTCAGGAAATGCAGATGCATCTGAAAGCTACATGCGATTAATTCATGCGATAAAAGCTGCGGGTGGTCCTGCTTATGATTGGATTGATGTCATGCCAATTAACAATACAGTAGGCGGTGCACCAGGCGGTAATATTCGTGTTGGCTATCTATATAATCCGACACGTGTTTCATTAGTGTCAGGTATAAAAGGGTTAGGCAACCAAGCGAATACATGGACAGCAGATGGAAGCCTTGCTTTAAATCCTGGCTTTGTTGATCCATCAAAATTTGTAGATACACGAAAACCAATTGCAGCGGAATTTGAATTCCAAGATGAACGTGTAGTTATTATCGGAGCTCACTTAAATTCTAAAGGTGGGGATGGTTCACTTTGGGGACCAACACAGCCACCAGTTTTAGAATCAGTTAAGAAACGTATTCAACTTGCTCAGGCCATCAATGATTTTATCGATGAAGGACTTGCCATAAATCCGAATTTAAATTTCATAGTGGCAGGGGACATGAATGACTTTGAGTTCACACCAGCACTTGAAACATTGAAAGGAGATGTTTTAACGAATATGATAGATAAAGCCCCAGAGCAAGATCGTTTTACGTACTTCTTCCAAGGGAACAATCAAGTGTTGGATCATATTTTAGTTTCGAATCATCTTGCGGATGTTACGGAAATTGACCTAATTCATATGAATGCGAACTTTACAGAGGCACAAGGCAGAGCATCGGATCATGACCCTGTATTAGTTCAAATTGATTTGCAAGCAGGAAAAGAAGAAATACCAACACCAATAGTACCTGAAAATGTATATAGCTTTAATCACTACAAGACTGGTAAATTAATAGTGAATCGTCCAAGCATTTCATTAACGTTAGGGGAAAATACCATTATTAAAAATGGCATTGCAGTATTTAGCCAATATGCCGAATTCCATGGCGAAGGATTTGCAAACAAAACTGTAGTGATCAGTCCTAAAAAAGGCAATGCGATTATTGACTTTAAAGGTACGAAAATTGGTTCCATTATTATTGAAGGAAAAAATGTAAAAGAAATCCGTAATTTACCTGCTGGATCGACCATAACGTATACAAAAGGGGCATCGGCAGAGGAAATTGAATTTAAGTAATGATACTTGCAGGAACAATGTAAAGCATATGCTAATCATACTTTATTTTGATAATTAAACAGTACGGACAGTATTCATGAAGTACAGTAAAAAAATTAGCCATTCCAAACTTTTGGAGTGGCTTTTACTTTTACCTCATTCATAACTAGCCTATAGTAGATTCATTTCTGTGGACAAGAATTCTTTCAACGGCAGATATTTGATGGTCCTATGTATTTTAAATATGAAAACGAAAAAATTGACGAAAAAAAACTAAATAGATATTATAGATATGTTAAGTCTTTAATAGGGCGGTAAGACCCGACAAACTAAACGTTATTTTATGCTACGTAATCCTTAATGAGGTAGTTAAACATTAAGGGTTTAATGACTCATAATTGAAAAGGTATATAACTTTTGCGGTGTCTTTTGCCTTAATTACAGATATTAAAGGTCTATAATATATTTTGATGTGGAGGAAAAAAGGATGAATAAATACGATTGTGTAATTATAGGTGGTGGCCCTGCTGGTTTAAGTGCTGCCTTAACATTGGGAAGGGCGCGCAGAAAGATTGCTATATTTGATAATGGAACTAATCGAAATCGTGTAACTCAAGAGTCGCATGGTTTTTTAACAAGAGATGGGATAAAGCCACAAGAATTTAAGAATATAGCTAGTAAAGAAATAAAATCTTACCCATCTATATCTATGTTAGATCAAACAATTATCGAGATAACTAAAGATGATAAAAGCGGTTTATTTCTTGTCAAAACTTCGGAAAATAAATCATATATGTCTGCAAAAGTATTGTTAGCTACTGGAATACAAGAGGAGTTTCCCCTCCCGCAAATCAGACAATATTATGGTAAAAGCTTGTTTAGCTGTCCTTATTGCGATGGTTGGGAGCTGAGAGACAAGCCATTGGCTATCATAGCAGAAAAAGAGGAGCATATTAAACATATGACCAAATTGGTTTTTAATTGGTCACAGGATTTAATCGTTTTTACGAATGGTCATCAACTTTCCGATAACGTTCAAAGTGAATTTGAACGTAAAAAAATTAAACTGTATACAGAATGTGTAAAAAACTTGCATGGGGAAGATAGTAACTTAATTAGTATTGAATTAGAAACAGGTGAACATATTTTAAGAAGTGGTGGATTTGTCGTACCTAATTTTTATCGTCCAAATAAATTTGCTAAACAGCTAAATTGCCAAGTTGATGAAAATGGGACAATTATTACTGATGGTACTGGACGAACAACAGCGGCTGGAATATATGTTGCAGGTGAAACGGAAAAGGGGGGTGCCTCTTCTTTAATGATCGCTGCTGCGGAAGGTTTTAAGACAGCCTCTAGTATAAATTTGGATATAACAATAGATAGGTTTTAAGTAAAAGGTTAGCTGATGAGTATAGAAAATTCATCAGCTATTTTTGTAAATAAAGGATAAAGTTAATATACCTAGTTGAGCGGACAGAGAAAGAACTTGGATATGTTATACTATGAATACAGAATAACTGGCTAAAGGTACCTGATTATTATGAATAGTTGCAAAGGGACAAGTACAACGAAAAATCTGCAAAGATAGGATATATTGAGTATGATGAATGATTTACATCTTTCTCAAAGTGGGTTGACGATTATGTAGTTTTAGTCATAATTGCATCTTTACTATTATGGAAAGATGCCTTTTTTATGAATAAAATTTCAATTGGGCCTCCGTTATTAGGTAAATAAATGATCAGCATGTATCTTCCTATTTTTTTTATAGTTATATTTTTATATGATTATGTTTTAGCTCTTTCGTTTAAGGTTATGTGAGAAAATATGAATAGTCTCAAATTGATGAACTTTTATTTCGCGATTTACTTTTTATATAAAGGATGGTACACTTAAAACTATTGAAAAACAATATATTGTGTTCGTTTTGTATAGGTACTACTATATGTAGTTTAATAGGGAAGTTCGGTACTATTCCGACGCTGTCCCCGCAACTGTAAAGCTGACGATGATTGTAACCACTGTGCATTCGCATGGGAAGGAAATCAGAGATTGAAGCAAAGCCAGGAGACCTGCCTTTATAAAACAAATTTATCATTTCTTCGGGGATTAAGAGATGGGAACGTCAGTATTTTTAGTATGTTAACGTTTCCATGTAAGCTATCTCTTTAGAAGAGGTAGCTTTTTTATTTTATGAAAAGAGGGATTACTATGAAACTTTATACGAAAACAATCTGTCCAAAATGCCTTTGGGTAAAATCCGAATTACAACGAGCAGGACTTGAAGCAGAAATTGTTAATATTGATCACGATGAACAAGCTAAACAAACAATTATTGATGCAGGTTTTTTAAGTGTGCCTGTTTTAGAGGTGGATGAAACATTTATAGGGGATGTTCAGGAAATTGTTTCTCGTATTGAGATGATTACACTATGATCGTTTACGCTAGTCGTACAGGAAATGTCCGCAATGTAGTATCTAAACTAAGGGCAGAATCTATTGAACTCTCAGAGGAATTAAGCTTGAATAAGCCTTATCTTTTAATTACATACACAGATGGTTTAGGCGACATTCCAGCAAAAGTGCAACGTTTCTTAGATAAAAACAGAGATTTTTGTAAAGGAGTAGTTGCTAGTGGCAACAGTAACTTTGGACATCATGTATTTGGCGCAGCAGGAGAGAAAATTGCTACTACCTATCATGTACCATTAGTGAGGAAATTAGATTTGCGCGGCAATCAAACAGATTATGAAGCTATACAAACGTTTTATGAAACGAGGGTAATGGGATGAAAACTTATTTAAAGCTTAATAATGACGTACTGAATCGTTATAGTACAACGGGGCTACTAGAGTTAGAAAAGGATCGTGAGGCTACGCGCCGCTACTTTTTAGAATATGTCAACGTACGTTTACGTTACTTTATAGATATAGAGGAAAAAATCCGCTATTTAGTTGATGAAGGCTACTACGAAAAAGCTTTTATCGACATGTACGAGATGGATTTTATTAAAAAGTTGTACAAAAAAGCGTATGATTATAATTTCCGTTTCCCATCATTTATGAGTGCTAGCAAATTTTATGACAGCTACGCTATGAAAAGTCGTGATGGAGAAGAAATCTTAGAAAAATATGAGGACCGGATTGTCATTATTGCCTTGTACTTGGCACAGGGGAACACGGTACTAGCAGAACGTTCTGTAGAAGCGATGATGGAAGCCTATCAACCTGCAACGCCTACTGCATTAAATAGTGGGAAGAAAGCTCGTGGCGAATTAGTAAGTTGCTTTAAATTATCCATGGATGACTCCATGAATAGCATCGCTGAAAATATTGGTTATTGTTTAGAGCTATCACGTCTAGGTGGAGGGGTCGGGGTCAACTTAACGGATTTACGTCCTTTAGGTGATCCAATTAAAGAAATACTAAATCGTGCAAGTGGTGTGATTCCAGTGGCGAAACTATTAGAAAATTCTTTTAGTTATTCTAATCAGCTTGGTCAGCGTAATGGCTCAGGAGTTGTTTACCTTAATATTTTCCATGCAGATATAGAGAATTTTATTTCATCAAAAAAACCAAATGCTGATGATAAAATTCGCCTCGCAACACTATCAACAGGTATTATTATACCAAGTATTTTCTTCGAACTGATGAAGCGTGATAAAGATATAGTGTTATTTAGTCCATATGATATTTTTAAAGTATATGGTAAACGAATGTCGGAAATTTCAATTTCTGATATGTACTATGAACTACTAGATAATCCTAAAATCCGTAAAATTAAACGTTTGAATGCGCGTAGACTCTATACAGAGGTAAAAAAAGCTCAATTCGAATCCGGTTATCCCTTTGAAATTTTTGATGATAATGTTAATGACGTACATCCACTAAAAAATATCGGTCGCGTAAAAATGTCAAACTTATGTACTGAAATCTTGCAAGTTCAAGAAACTAGTGTTATCACAGATCAAGATCAACCTAACGAATATGGGTTAGATGTGTCGTGTAATTTAGGGTCAATTGATATCCACGCAGCGAGTAAAGTAAATGATTTTGAAGCATTAATCGATACAGCTATGCACTTATTAACAAATGTATCCCAAATGACGCACATCAAAAATGTTCCGTCGGTCGCAAAAGCCAATCAATTAATGCACTCAGTAGGTCTAGGGTGTATGAATCTCCATGGACATCTTGTTACGGAGGGAATTATGTATGGCTCGAAAGATTCTATTCATTTCATGGACCGCTTTATGGAAGCAATGAACTATTATTCTCTAAAATCATCGATGGAAATGGCTAAAGAAAAAGCAGAAACGTTCTATCGATTTGAAGATAGCGATTATGCTTCAGGTATCTATTTTGATCAATATGTAAATAAGACTGAAGAAGAGCTTTCACCTGCTGTATTAAAAGCACTCGGAAACATTCCAATCATTACTAGTAAAATGTGGGGATTATTAAAGCAAGATGTTATGCAATATGGCTTATTCCATTCATATCGTTTAGCTATAGCACCAACTGGTAGTATTTCGTACATTCGTAGCTGTACGGCCTCCATCTCTCCATGTACAGAACGTGTAGAGGTTCGTGATTATGCAGATAGTCGAACAATTTATCCAATGCCACATTTAACAAATGAAAACAGTCATCTATATGTAGAGGCCTATGATGTTGATCCTTATGATTTAATTGATTTATACGCAGCTTCTCAAAAACATGTTGACCAAGGTATTTCAATGACTCTTTATGTCACTGATAATTGGACAACAGAACAACTAGCTAAAGTATACATTTATGCATGGGTTAAAGGGATTAAGTCCGTTTACTATGTTCGTCAACGATTACAAAGCTTAGAGGAGTGTGTAGCATGTCAAATATAGTGTATGAGGCAGTCAACTGGAACAAAGCAACAAGTGAACTGGCCCAAATTTTTTGGGACCAGCAATGGAAGCAAATTTGGTTTCCCGAAGAAATTGCAGTGAGTAAAGATATTCAACAGTGGAAAAGTTTTGAGCATCAGGACACGTATAAAAAAGTGTTTGCAGGATTAACCTTGCTGGATACCGTTCAGACAAATATTGGGATGAATCGTGTTGCTGCTTATACAGATGATTTACAGGAAAAGGCTGTATTAACCGTTTTTGATGCATTTGAGGCAATACATGCTAAATCATATTCTTATATATTTACAACGCTTTGTACAAACGAGGAAATAGACGAGCTCTTTGAATGGGTAAAGAAAAATGAATATTTACAATATAAGGCAAATAAAATAGCGGATATTTATAATAGTATTGAAGAAGGGGACGCTGAGAGCTTATGGAAAGCGATGTTTTCATCCGTTATGCTTGAATCCTTCCTTTTCTATTCTGGCTTTTTCTACCCATTATACTTAGGTGGGCAAGGTTTTTTAAGAAACAGTGCTGAAATTATTTCCCTCATTTTGCGCGACGAATCCATTCATGGTGTTGCAGTAGGATTTTTTGCTCAAAATCTATATAAGCAATTTTCAAAAGAAAAGCAAGAAGCTTTACAATTATGGGGCTATGAATTACTGCTGGATTTATATCAGAATGAAATGAAATATACAGAGGACATTTATGCGGAGACAGGATTATCGCCTGAGGTAAAAGCCTATGTGCGTTATAATGCAAATAAAGCCTTAATGAATGTTGGTTTTGAAGCTATGTTTCCTGAAGAAGAAGTGAATCCAATCGTTATGAATGGAATTCGTAATGAGGGCTCCACATATGATTTCTTTTCACAAAAGGGGGCTACCTATGCTAAGGCAAAAGTAGCGCCAATTACAGATGACACATTTAATTTTAATCGTTAGGATGAAGAACAATGAATGTAGAAGTAAAAATCAAAAGAATGCATGAAGATGCAATGCTACCCATGCAAGCTAACCCTGGCGATGCTGGGATGGACCTCTATTCCATTGAAACTGTAGAGATACCTGCTGGTGGGACTAAATTAATTAAAACAGGAATTCAAATTGAATTACCAAAAGGAACGGAAGCACAAATTCGACCAAGAAGTGGACTAGCCTTAAAACATAGTATTACAGTGCTCAATAGCCCAGGAACAATCGATGAAGGCTATAGAGGGGAAATCGGTGTAATTTTAATTAATCATGGTCAAGATACGTTCTTCGTAGAAAAATCTATGCGAATTGCCCAGATGGTGATTCAATTTGTCCCTACTATTCAACTCTTGGAAGTTAATGAATTATCTCAAACGGTTCGTGGAACTTCGGGATTTGGAGCGAGTGGTACAAAATAAGATTAAGTTTTCAATAGGCGTTTGTAAGGATTGAGTTTGGTATGTACTGAACTCAATCCTTTTTATTTTTCCCTAGAATAATCTAATCAATTTATATTTAAACATAGGTTGTCACATTTGTGTAACGTAGGTTCAGTAGGATTTATATGAGGTGATAATATGGCAGAAGAGTTTGGCATTAACCGAATGGTTGCTGGAGCGGATCAATATATCAAGTATTTAATGGATATTTTTAATGATTATGGCTGTCATTGGGCATTTTATGCATTTCGTGAAGGTACGTGGGATGGTATAGATTTTGAATTAGGTAATAAACCTGTCGGGGAGGCATATTGGAATGCGAAGGCTAATAGAGAGCTACCCTATAGACAAGCAATAGAAGTAGATAATTCTATTTGGGAGGTCTTGAAAATAGATAGCAAGTAATATGGTTTGTTCGCTAAGATCAAATAAAAAGTATATGAGTAGTACAAACCATCGTTTGTACTACTTTTTCACATGACGTTCAGAGCTCTAAATCATGACATCTATTCAATCAATATATTGCTGCTGGAATTAGATAGTAAGCTGTATATCATCTAGTTCCGAAAATAATTACGTGCTAGTAGAGTGGCAGAATGATATTCAGCAGGCAATTCATCCTCAAAAAAAATAGCCTCTACGGGACAAACTAATTCACAAGCGCCACAATCGATACAGATATCAGGGTTAATGACATATTGTGTATCTGTATTTACAATGCAATTTACGGGACAGACATCTAAACAAACGGCTGCTTTTTCATCCCTACATAATTCTGTAATTACAAAGGCCATTATAAATCCTCCCCTAATTGATGTTTTAATTCTTCAGGCGAGTGCTTCCAATACTGTTCATTAAATTCAGATAAAAATTGGAAAAGTAGTTTTTTTGAATTGGGATCGACATGACTTAGGATAAATGTCCCTTTAAGTGCTTTATCTAAATAATTTACTTGCTCTGGCAACGATTTATAGCCAAGTTTAATGCGTCGTTCTTCCTTTGCTACCCGTACTTCACTTGCAGTACATCCCGCATAATAAGGTCCATTTTCCCCGACCTGAAGAGCTACCCAAACGATCCAATAACGATTATAATCGTCACTAGCATGAGCTAAATCTGGTGAAAAACGCACTTTTTTTTCAATAATACTTCGCCCATGTAAGGCTTCTAAGTCTATAAATACGTGTTTTTTTTCACAATCTATAATAATAGGCGTTACATTATTTAAATCAAGGGTACCTACGCCGTAACCCCCATCTCCATCGGTTGAATCATTACTTAAGATGGTAAAATGTATCTTTTCTTTCATAGAAAACACCCCCACATACTTTCTACAATATTTACATGTTCCGATTTCCAAACAATTTATAGTACAAAAAATAGCACACTTATTACGATAGCTTTAAAAAAGAATCTAATTGAACGTTTTAGTAGCAATTTTAAACTATGCGTAAGGGCTGCCTAGGATTTCTCCTTATACTTTTTAGATTAAAAAGTATAACTGAACTATACAGCTTATTATCCTTTGTTGTCTTCGGACTTACGTCTGAATTGTTATGATCTGGTAAATTAACTATATACAGTTATGGATATTTCGCTAAAAAATTTTGGAATTTCACGTAATTAAGGAACTTGAAAAATAGTCTATTAAGAGGATGATTTAGGATAAATGGAGCTCAACCATTCTCCTAGTCTGTTGAAAAAGTTTACTTGACTAAGGGGAGGTAGTGCCATCCACAGACATTCTGCTGCACGACAACATTCAATTCTTATACCATTTTTATGAAAAAACGCATCTTTCCTATATTTATTTTCATCCATCCCTTCAAAAAAACGATATATAATTTCAAGCTCACTCAATTAGCGAAACAATGATTTTAACAATTTATATTTTATTAGCATAGAATTTGGTCTGTTAATATTTTACATTTATATCGTTAGAAAAGCTATTAGCCCTACTATTATTTTAAAAAATAAATGGAATCTAAAAAAATAGAAAGTTAAAGTTTCCAGCAATAAATAACTGTTTTTTCTGCATCTTGTCTTCATTTCTCTATGAGTTTCTATTTATAGGTAATTATTTATGAAATAATTACCTATACGACCAATTTGGTATTAAAATTACCTTATTTTTAGCGTTTATTTATTGGTAATGTAGTTATATTATTGTCTTGTAAAGCAAATTTAAGATTGATTGGTATATTTCATCATGAAAATTTTTGAAGGCTGCTTTATCCATAACTATTAGTAATTATTATTTGAGAGAACGTATTATACATATTAATAAAATTTATTAGAGCGGTAATATTGTTCTCACAGAATAATATAATTTATTTGAATTCTGGAGGAATATACAAATGACGAAACATAACAAAGGTCGTAAATTTTTTGCAACTACTGCTACAGCAGCACTTGTAGCATCAGCAATCGTACCGGTAGCATCAGCTGCTGAATTTAATGATGCAGGTAGCATTTCATCATGGGCAAAAGAAGCAGTACAGTTTTTAACTGACAAAGGTTTCATCCAAGGTGACGAAAAAGGAAACTTCAACCCAGCTGGTACACTTACTCGTGCTGAAGCAGCTGAAATTTTATCAAAAGCATTAGACTTAAAAGCTACTGGAACAGAAGATTTTACAGATGTAAATGAAAATGACTGGTTCTATAATGCAGTGCTTGCCACTTCACCAGAATTATTTGATGGTATGGGTAATGGTAAATTTGAACCGAAAGCACAATTAACAAGAGAACAAGCTGCAAAAGTTATCGTACAAGGTTATCAATTAACTGGTAAAGCAGACCTTAGTCAATTCTCAGATGCTTCTAAAGCTTCTAAATGGGCTGTATCTTACTTAGAAACAGCTGTTGAAAATGGTGTAATTAATGGTAAAGGATCATTATTAGCACCACAGGATAAAATTAGCCGCGAAGAATTTGCTACT
The DNA here is from genome assembly GCF_049943995.1 of Lysinibacillus sp. VIII_CA. Lineage (NCBI taxonomy): Bacteria > Bacillati > Bacillota > Bacilli > Caryophanales > Bacillaceae > Lysinibacillus > Lysinibacillus sp. VIII_CA. The sequence continues at coordinate 80,938 of NZ_JBNFXM010000012.1, read as the reverse complement.
ATGGTAAAGCGTACAATTGATGCAGTTCAAGAAGTAACACCAGCAGTAGAATCTGTAAAAGGGCTTAACGCAAAAGAATTTGAAGTGAAGTTCAACACAGCTGTTGATGCAAAAGATGCTGCTGTAACAGCGAAATACGCTATTGACGGGGTAGCTATTACGAACGCAAAAGTTTCTGAAGACGGAATGACTGTTATTTTAACAACTGATAAAGAAATTAAATTAACAAATGGCAAAGTAACTGTAAACCCAATCAAAACAAAAGCAGATGCAAAAGTTCTAACTGAAGAGTTTAATAAATTAATCACATTTGCTGATACAACTCCTGTTAGCGTAAATTCTGTTGAAGCAAAAGGCACAACAGCAGTAATCACTTTCGATGAGCTTGTACAAAACGAAGGAACAGTTAGCTTAAATGGTACTGAACTTGCTAAAGATCGTTATACTTTATCTGGAAAGACATTAACAATCAAAGGTTTAACTGCTGAACAGACTTATAAAGTAGACATCGTAGGAGCAACTGACTTTGCTAATAATATTGCAAATCCGATTGCAGTGAACTTCACGGTTCTAAAAGCAGACGTTGATAATTCAAAACCAACTGTTTCAACTGCTGTGAATGGTACAGAAATTACGTTTGATTTCTCAGAAGAATTAATGAAGCAAAATCTTGATGCAGATGCGGGCGCTACTGCTGAAGAATATGCAAAAGTAACGGTTGGTTCTACGGTTTACTACTTAAAAGATGCTGATATGAAAGATGCAGAAGATAAAACTGTATTTACTATTGATGCAAAAGCTGCATTAGGTACAGCTACATTCATTAATGCGGACGTTAAAGTAGAAGGACAAAAAGATTTAGCTGGCAATGCAGGAGATGCATTTGAGTTCAAGGCTATTCTATCTAAAGATTTAACGCCTGCTACACTTGTATCTGCTTCTACTAAAATGTTAGTAGCTGATGATGTAAATGCTACTACTGATGTAGATGCGCTATACCTTACTTTTAGCGAACCAGTAAAAGTAGATGGTAAATTAACTCTTAAAACTCAAAATGGTATTGCTTACACTACTGGAAAAGAAACAGCTGTAAAAGCAGATGCTGGTTATGATGTAGATGGTAACGGTAAAATTGAGGGTGCAGAGAAAAATACGGTGAAAGTGGACATTGATTTAGATAGTAATTCAACATATACATTTGAATTATCTGCTAAAGCAGTGGCTGACTTAGCTGGCAACGTAACTGCAGATACAATTACATTCAATGTGACAACTGGAACGTATGAAGCTACACCAGAAACTACTACAGATTCATTAGTACTTGGGACAACACCAGTTGTTGTAACAGATAACAATGTATTCACTGTTGAATATGCTGCTGATGTGACTGCAACAGCAACAAATGCTTCTAACTACACACTTGGAGGAAAAGAGCTACCTGCTGGCACTCAACTTCAATTTGTGGACGGCACTAAAAAAGTACGATTCACTTTACCAGAAGGTTCTATCACGGCAAATGGTAATTATGTACTTGAAGCTAAAAATGTAGTAGATACAAAAGGTAACACTCTTAAAAATGGAAAAGCTACTACTCTAGTGGCTCTTAAAGAAAATATTGTACCTGTAGCTTCTAAAGTAACAGTAGTAGATAGCAAAACATTTACAGTTGACTTCACTGAAAGTATTGCTGATCAAGCTACACCAACAGGTTTAACAGTAAAAATTGCTGGTTCAACTGTAGAAGTGGCTAAAGCTGCTGTAGCTAATGGTAAATTAACTGTGACAACAAAAGCTGACTATGCTTTAACTGATAGCATTGTAGTTGAATTTAAAGCTACAAACCTTGTTGATGCTAATAACAACAAAGTAAAAGACGGTTCAATTTCAAAATAATTAAGCCGATCATTGAAAAAAGCTCTGTGGAACAATTTCCACAGGGCTTTTTTGTTAGTCAATATAGTTTCTACTATTATAAGAGGCAACATTTATTTATAAGGAAATTCTTTTGGAATCTGTCCGAATGCAATCCAATGATATTTAAAATATTTCCCCACCAAAAATACCACAATCCACGTAATAAATAGAGCAACAATAAAACCTCCGACACTCCAAACATGAAATAAGAGACTATTACCGCTGACAGGAATTTGGCGATAAAGGAAGAGGAAAAAAGGATGTAGTAGATAAATGCCAAATGATAATGTACCAAGATTAATAAGGGCATTTACAAAGGCTTTATTCCCTATATTAAAAATCCAGAAAGAAAGCTGTAACAAGACGATACAGGCCGTTAAAGATTGTAGCTGAAAGACTAGTTCAAATACGATACTGTTGGCTAAATAGGTTGAAGATGAATAAACAAAGTAATATAGATAAATATTATAAATTGTAGAAAATAACCAAATAGCCCAAATGAAATAAATAGAAATCGGAAAGTTTTTTTGGGTTAGTTGGAACCACCGTTTATATTTTTCAAAATAAACCCCTAAAAATCCACCAGCCAAGAAATAAAGTATATAAGAGAATGAAATACTCCCTCTATAAGGATACTGCCAATACTCAGCATTTAATAGGATAAAAATCCATTGAAGAGCTAGTCCTGTCCAAAACAGAAGAGGGGATAGGGCAGGTTTTTTCTTTAAAATATATAAGAATAACGGGAACATTAGATAGAACTGCACCATAATAAATATATAATATAAATGAGTATATGCTTTTCCAATTAATAGTTTCTGAAGAAATTCAACACTAAAAAGGGCGTGCCATGCTAATGAAAAATCGCGCGTCACATAAAATTGCATAGCGGCAAAATAAAAGACAGAAAAAAAGAGATAGGGAATAAGTATTTGGGTCACTCTTTTTTTATAAAAACAAACAATCAGTTTTTTGGTGAAATCCTTTTGGATATAGTTGTAAAATAAAACAAACCCACTTAAAAAAATAAAAACAGGGACAGCAAATTTAGGAAAAATATTGAAGAAAACATAAATAGAGTAGAGTTTTGATTCGCTGGACAAAGCTGTAACAGGTGTACTAGTAGAATGGATAAGAAGTACAGCTAGTATAGCTAAGGCTCTAGTAATATTTAATTCATCAATATGTGCACGTTTCATATAATCATCTCCAAAAATAGTTGATAGTTTTTGAGTTCCCTGAATGTAATGCTCATATACATTAATGGTATGTTTAGAACCATGAATTTAGACAATTTTTTATCAGAATCGTCTAGTGGTACGGTCATGGCTTACTATAATGAATTTTTATGTCAGGCGGGTGTCAAACAATAAAAAAGCTACCATGCCTGATGCATAGTAGCTTGAAGTACTGAAAAAAGTATTTTAAAAGCCTTCCTACATTCATATGTAAGAAGGCTTTCGTTCGCACTTTATATAGGAGTATCTATTTATAATTTCACAAGAAATCGACCTCTTGCTTGACCTTTCAATAAAATAGGTAAAACATTTGGAAGTTGCTGTAATGTTACCTCTTCATAAATGAAGCCTTCAAGGTTAGCTGGTTTAAAATCAGTTGCTAAACGATCCCATATGTTCAATCGTACATCCATTGGACAATAAACAGAATCAATTCCAAGTAAATTTACACCTCTTAAAATAAAGGGGAAGACGCTTGTAGGAAGGTTTGTTCCTGCTGTTAACCCACTGCTAGCAACAGCACCGCCATACTGAATTTGACTTAATAAAGAGGCAAGTGGTTCTCCTCCAACAGAATCGACAGCTGCAGCCCATTTTTGTTTGCCTAATGCTCTAATCTTCCCATCAAATACCTCTTCACGAGCTACAATTGAAGTGGCCCCCAGGTTATTCAAGTATTCATGTTCTGAATCTTTCCCTGTACTTGCTTCTACTTGATAACCTAGTGTTGAGAGAATTGAGACAGCGAAACTACCTACACCACCAGTCGCCCCCGTAACAAGGATTTTTCCATTCTCAGGACTAATGCCATTTTCCTGTAATCTTTGAATCGACAAAGCAGCCGTAAATCCTGCTGTTCCTATAATCATTGCCTCTTTGAGAGAAAGACCGCTTGGACATGGAACAATCCATTTAGAAGGGATTCGAGCGTATTCACTAAATCCTCCAAAATGAGATACGCCAATTTCATAGCTTGTTGCAATTACCCTGTCACCCTCTTGAAAGCGAGAATCTTCAGAGGATACAACAATCCCAGCTAAATCAATCCCAGGTACGAAAGGATAGGAAGTAACGATTTTACCATCCTGTATAGCTGCCAGACTGTCTTTATAATTAATGCCAGAGTAGCTTACTTTAATTAATACCTCACCATTCGGAAGATCATTTAAAGTAAGATCATTAACTTTCACTGTAAAATTTTCATCTTGATTGACGACCAACGCTTTAAAGTTTTCTAATGTCATCGTAAACATCCTCCTACAATCTAATTCCATTAAACAGTATCAAAATTATTCTGACCGGTCAACATAAAATTGGAAAATGCACTCTGTTCATGTATAATGACTTGTATCAAGTCATTGGAGGCTTCTATGAAAAAGAAAGAGGAAGAACGAAAAAAACAGATAATGAAAGCAGCCTTTGATGCTGTTTCAAAATTAGGCTACGATAATGTCACATTACAAGATATAGCCAATCATGCAAATGTTTCGAAAGGGGTAGTCCACTATTACTTTACGAGCAAGCAAAACATATTATTAGAATTACTGGAATCCACAACAAACAAAATCTATAGTTTTGAAATAAAAGAAATCGCCAAATACGAGACAGCAATTGAAAAACTTCACGCCTATTTAAATGCTGTTTTTGTATCCCCTCAAGATAATAAAAAATTTTACAGAGTGTATTTAGATTTTTTAGCCCAAGCGAATGGAAATGAAGCGTATAAGAAAATAAACTTAAAATTTTATGAGAATTGCTGGGGAATCGGACAAGAAATTATTAAGTTGGGACAACATGAGGGTGTGTTTTGTCAGGATATGGATTCCCTCGCAAGTGCAAAAATGATGAGGGCGATGATTGATGGTTCTTTGATACAATGGTTAACCGATGATTTAAAAGAACAACATCAATATTATAAAGAAATATGTTTGAATAGTATTTTAAAATTATTAAAAACGTAGAAATTTTAAAGCCTTACAGCTATGATGTAAGGCTTCAGACTGTAGACAAACTCAATGAAATAAAGTAAAGCCGTTGATTTCCACTACGGGCGGACGCTTTCCGCGGGCGGGGTCGAGCTGCTTCCCTCGCTTCACTCAGTCCAGGATCTCGACTTTCCCGCTTTTCCCGCTGGAGTCACCGCCCTTCGTTCCCATCAACTTCTACATAAAGTACCCCATCTACATAGGTAAATTTTTGGGGTGATAATACATCGAAACCTTTGAATGGTGCTAAGTGTCAAGCCTTTCCCAATGTACAGAAAGTAAGAATCACAAAAAATTCATTCAACGCCATATTGGGGAACTGTATGTGGAGGAAGCAGAACATTTACGCCATTCCTATGACATCAAACAAATTTATGCAAGCGTAAAGAAACGATTGAGCATGTCTTTGCCGATACAAAGGAAAAGCATGGTATACGATGGACAACCTAGAGGTCTGAAAAATTGTCCATGCAGGCCTATACTTACTCTCTTGCTACCATGAATTTAAAGAAACTAGCCGTGGCAGGCGGCTTCAAAGAGTTCTTATACTTGAAGAGTCTGTTTTATTGGATATCAAATTATCATTTTTAAACATAATGAAAGAGAAAAAATGACAAAAGGAATCGAGTGTGAACTTCTCAATTCCTTTTGTCGACAGACTGAAGCCTTACAGCTATGATGTAAGGCTTTTTTTCTGTCCAAAAATGAAAAGGTAAATCTACTTAATAGAATTTTTAGTAGTAAAAAATGGTCCTGATATAACCAAATGAGGATATATTTTCAATATTATACCTTTAAATTGTATTAAAATCTTAAATTACCATTTAAATTTTCGGAAAAAACGATAAAAAAAGAATAGTTTTACTGTTTCGATATTGAAATTTCTGACAATAAAAGATGTGAAATTGTAAAATACTGTTTTTGTATTCATTGGTTTGCTGTTTATGCAGTCATTTATGCATGATAAAATCTATGTTTTCAATAATCCAAACTGTATAAAAATTAAAAATAATGTCGAGTTGAGTCAATTTTTCATTTTCTTTATACTGTGAAAGTAATTATTGGAGAGGAGAAATTATTATGCGCAAAGAAGTTACTATTATTGGGGTGCCAATGGATTTGGGTCAAACAAGAAGAGGAGTTGATATGGGGCCAAGTGCCATACGATATGCTGGGCTAACAGATCGACTTGAGGGTCTTGGATATTCCATTCAAGACGAAGGGGATTTGACTATCGAACTTGTTAATAAAGAAGTAGAAATAGAAGCAACAACTAACTTAAAAAATTTAAAAACGGTAGCAGATGCTAATGACAAGCTTGGTCAAAAAGTAGATCAAGTTATTTCCTCAAAACGCTTTCCTTTAGTTCTAGGAGGAGATCATAGTATTGCCATTGGTACATTAGCAGGTGTTTCCAAACATTATGAGAATCTAGGTGTTATTTGGTACGATGCCCATGGTGATTTAAATACTGGTGAAACTTCACCTTCAGGTAATATTCATGGAATGTCTTTGGCAGTAAGCTTAGGACTTGGTCATCCGGCACTTACAAATATTGGTGGTTATGCGCCGAAAGTTAAGCCTGAAAATGTTGTTATTATTGGGGCACGTGATTTAGATCCGGGTGAGAAGCAACTAATTAAGGAAATTGGTATAAAGGTCTATACGATGTATAAAATCGATCGTTTAGGCATGACGACCGTAATGGCTGAAACGATTGAATATTTAAAGGAGCGCACTGATGGTGTCCATTTATCGTTAGATTTAGATGGCCTTGATCCTAATGATGCTCCGGGTGTAGGAACGCCAGTGGCAGGTGGTATTAGCTACCGTGAAAGTCATCTAGCTATGGAAATGCTATCAGAATCAAATATTATTACTTCTGCAGAGTTTGTAGAGACAAACCCGGTATTAGATAAATATAATAAAACAGCTATCGCTGCCGTAGCTTTAATCAGCTCACTCTTTGGCGATACATTACTTTAAGCAAACGATAGGGAAGTTGCAAGAGCGATAAGGAAGAACTTTTTAATAAAATTAGGTCGCCACAACCGAACATTAGAAAATTGCTCTCCCTAATGGTAGTTTACAATAGAACGAATTAATGCTCTAGACTAAACGGGAACTTTTATTTGTCAGAAAATTGACTGTTCACAAAATAGATTAAATTTTAAAAATCAAATCTATTGATATTTCTAATAGTTATCTTTTTGCACCTACAAAAGTAAGTGCTTACAAGATAGTAGCATAAGGGGTTTTTTTATGGCATCAGAACAATATGAATTAAAAAGAAGTATGAAAGCTAGACACTTGTTTATGATCTCACTTGGAGGCTGTATAGGAACAGGGTTTTTCCTTGGATCAGGCTTTACCATTAATCAAGCCGGCCCAACAGGTGCTATTCTTTCGTATTTAGTAGGCGGGTTAGTGATGTATCTAACGATGCTTTGTTTAGGTGAATTATCAGTAGCTATGCCAGTATCTGGTTCATTTCAAACATACACGACGAAATTTATTGGTCCTGCTACAGGCTTTGCTGTTGGCTGGCTTTATTGGCTGGGGTGGGCGGTAACGGTTGCCCTTGAATTTTTAGGGGCTGGACAACTTATGCAAAGATGGTTTCCTGAATCACCCGTATGGATGTGGTGTTTAATTTTCGGGGCCTTGCTCTTTTTATTAAATGGTTTATCAGCAAAGGCATTTGGTGAAGCAGAGTTTGTTTTTTCTAGCATTAAAATTTTAGCTATCATTATGTTCCTAGGAGTTGGGGGAGCAGCGATGTTTGGCTTGATCGATATGAAGGATGGAACGAATGCCCCATTCCTTACTCATTTTTATGAGGGTGGACTATTTCCAAATGGTGTAACAGCATTGCTTATAACGATGATCACTGTGAATTTTTCATTCCAAGGGACAGAGTTAATTGGTATTGCTGCAGGTGAAAGTGAAAATCCAGAAAAAACGATTCCTAAATCTATTAAACAAACCGTATGGCGTACGCTTTTCTTCTTTGTTCTATCCGTTGTTGTGCTTGCAGGTATGATTCCTATGGATAAAGCTGGAGTTGTTGAAAGCCCATTTGTAGTTGTATTGGATAGTATAGGTATACCTTATGCGGCTGACATCATGAACTTCGTTATTTTAACAGCGTTATTATCGGTTGCTAACTCGGGTCTATATGCAGCAACGCGTATGTTATTCTCTCTTTCCGTTGAAAAAATGGCTAGCCCAGCTTTAGGGAAGGTGAATAAGAGAGGGATTCCTATGAACGCATTATTAATAACACTTGCTGTAGCTGGATTATCACTTCTGTCTAGTGTTTTCGCTGCAAAAACTGTTTTTGTTTGGCTTTTATCGCTTGCAGGTTTAGGCGCTCAAATAGGCTGGATTGCCATTACAGCATCACAAATCGCTTTTAGACGTTCCTATGTACGACAAGGTGGAAAAGTGGAGGATTTGAAATTCAAAGCTCCACTTTATCCCATTATTCCAATTATCGGTTTAGTCGCAAACTGTATTGTTATGGCAAGTTTGGCATTTGATCCATCGCAACGATTAGCACTTTATTGTGGTGGAGCATTCTTTATCGGCTGTTACGTCGTTTATTACGTAAAAGTGAAGAAGACTAAGGTGATGAAAATAAGCCAACAAGAAGTACAGTTAAAATTAGATCAAAAAATGTATCTTTAACTATGGGAGTAGCTGCTAAGACGGCTACTCTTTTCTATTTTCCCTTCTAAATTCCACAAATTTAGAAAATGAAGGACGTATTTCATAAAAAATTGTTCCTATAAAAAGCGGGGGAAATTTATTGATTATCGATAAAAAAATATTGAAATAAGATAATTAATCGTATATTCTTCATACAAGAAGAATTTAGTTTTGCAAGCTAAGTTCCTCAAACTTTGTATCATTACTGAGGTGGATGAATGATGAAGAATTTTTTGAAAGACTTAGGGTACTTTACGTACCATCAATCATTATCTTGTATTTTTCCTGTAGTTATATTTATGACTCTCGCGCTCTCAAAAGTAATTCATATACCAGGCGTTGCAAGATACGATTTCATTTTAATAATCTGTCTAGTGACACAATACTTGATGTATAAATTTGGTCTAGAATCGAAAGATGAAATAAAAGTAATCTGTCTGTTTCATATTATTGGGCTTGTTCTTGAACTTTATAAAGTGAATGTTAATTCTTGGTCTTATCCAGAAGAGGCTTGGTCAAAAATTGGAGGTGTGCCATTATATAGTGGCTTTATGTATGCGAGTGTAGCCAGTTATATTTGCCAAGCGTGGCGCAGGTTTGATTTAAAGATTGTCAATTGGCCAAAAAGTTATATAGCTATTCCACTGGGGGCCATGATTTACTTGAATTTTTTCACACATCATTTTATGTATGATTTGAGATGGCTGTTAATGGCTTTACTGTTCATTGTGTTTTACCGTACAGTTGTCAAATTTAAAGTACGAAATAACATCTATCAAATGCCAATTGTCGTGTCATTCTTTTTAATTGGATTTTTCATTTGGATTGCGGAAAATATCGCTACATTTTTTGGTGCATGGTCATACCCCAATCAAGAGGTAGCTTGGACGATCGTTCATTTTGGGAAGATTAGTTCTTGGTTTTTACTTGTCGTTATTAGCATTATGATAGTGGCACAGCTCAAATTATTTTATCGAGACTCGGAAGAGTAAAAGAGAAAAATAAAATCTTCCCTAATTCGATAGTTTGAAGTTGTACCCACCGGTTTTCATCAAACTGTGCCTTTTTTACGTGTCCTTCCTGCTGTAGACTCCTCTGTAGAAGAGAATTGGGGGTTGAAAAATGGAAACGGACATTCGAATGCATCTAAAAGTATGTACAGATGACAGCCATATCAAGCAATTTTTAGAAGACGGACAAACTGCTTTTCTTGGATTAGTGGATGAACATATGCCTTATGTTATTCCATTAAATTATGTCTTTAAAGATGGATATTTTTATTTTCATGGAGCGAATGAGGGGAGAAAAATAAATATTATCGAGAACAATCCAAATGCATGCATTACTGTATGCGAATCATTTGGAACAATGGTAGATCCCATTCCTGCTGAAACGGATACGGCATATATGAGTGTTGTGGCGAATGGTCAAATAGAAATAGTAACAGATTTGAATGAATCAACGGCTGCCATGCAGGCAATGCTTGATAAATATGTACCGAGCTATTACCTTACTCATTTATCGAAAACACATATCGAAAAGTATCAGTCTTCTTTAGGGAGTAAAACATTGGTACTGAAGGTGAAACCTATTACTATAACAGCCAAAGAAAATAAATTAAATGAACAAATGAAATTTTATCCAGGGAGAATAGTAACGCAAGATATGTCTCGAAAAACTTCTTCTACTGCCATTGATTCATCCAATTAATACACTTAAAAGATGAAATTGAAGCGAAGCGAGGGGAGCCGCTCCTTCCCGTGGAAATGAACGACTTTACTTATTTCGATATACAAAAAGATTTGGAAATATGTTATTTCCGAATCTTTTTTATTTGGTTTCCAAAATAAACTATTCTTATTTATAGATATAGCTATAAGTAAATGCTATAATGCCTGTGAAAAATCATGGGAAATAAGAGGATAGAAAGAGGGGCTGTTCGTTTGAACATTTTAGTAGTCGACGATGAAAAAGAAATTGCAGATTTAATTGAGCTTTATTTAAAAAATGAAAATTATAATGTATTTAAATATTATTCAGCTCAAGAGGCATTAGCTTGTATTGAGCGTGAAGGTTTAGATTTAGCTATTTTAGATATTATGATGCCAGAGATTGATGGCTTTACCATTTTGCAAAAAATACGTGAAACCTATAATTTCCCTGTGATTATGCTAACGGCGAAGGAAGAAGAAATTGATAAAATAAATGGATTTTCTTTAGGAGCAGATGATTATATTACGAAGCCTTTTCGACCATTAGAGCTGGTCGCTCGCGTTAAAGCACAGTTGCGAAGATTTACGTTATACAATCAAAGTTCCAAGCCACATGAGGATACGATTGATTTTGCAGGTTTAATGATTAATAAAAATACAAGACAAGTCTTGTTAAATGAAAGACAATTATCCCTTACACCTACAGAGTTTTCTATATTGTGGTATTTAAGCTCGAATAGAGGGAAGGTTATTAGCTCAGAAGAGTTATTTCAGGAAATTTGGGGAGAGAAGTATTTCAATAGTAATAATACGGTTATGGTTCATATACGGCATTTGCGCGAGAAAATGAGAGATTCTGTAGAGAACCCAAAATTTATTAAAACGGTTTGGGGAGTGGGGTATACCATTGAAAAATGAGTTTGGAAGACTGAAGAGGAAAATGATTTTACAAATTATCTTTATTCTTGTCGTGGCCATTTTATTTGGTCTTATTATCAACTTCGCCCTCATCGATGGTGTTTTGCAAGCGCCTTTTGCTAATGCTTTTATGTCCTTCTGTGAAAATGTTTTACAATTAGATTATTATGCAGCCCGACAAGCTTATTTTGTATTATTCCAACAAAATAAACCCCTTTGGCTAACGATTGGATTCATTTTATTACTTCTAGTTATTTTTTATATGGCCCTATCTCGTTTTACTCGCTATTTTCATCAAATTAGTTCTAGTATTTCCATGCTTTCTGACGAGTCAGAACAGGAGATCCGTCTTCCCGCAGAGCTAGATTTTTTAGAGAAAAAATTAAATGATGTAAAAAATAAATTAGAAAAACGAGCGAGGGATGCGCAAGAGGCGGAGCAACGGAAGAATGACCTCGTTGTTTATTTAGCACACGATATTAAAACTCCTTTGACTTCGATGATTGGCTACTTAAGCCTTTTAGACGAGGCTAAGGACATGCCTATAGAGCAAAAAGAAAAATATGTAACGATTACGCTCGAAAAATCTTATCGGCTTGAGCATTTAATTAACGAGTTTTTTGAAATCACTCGATTTAATTTACAATCCATTATTTTAGAGAAAGAATCAATACCTTTAAACTATATGTTGATGCAAGTCGCCGATGAATTTTATCCATTGTTAGCACCTAGAGGCCAAAAGGCAATCGTCCATATAGATGGAGAGATTACGATATATGCAGATGGAAATAAATTAGCAAGAGTATTTAATAATATTTTAAAAAATGCAATTGCTTATAGTGATCCAAATAGTACAATTGAAATTAGTGCTAAAAATGAAAATAATGAGACATTTATTTCGTTTTCAAATACAGGGAAGACTATCCCTTCTGAAAAACTAAAGATGATATTTGAAAAGTTTTATCGTTTAGACAATGCGAGATCAACACAAACAGGGGGGGCAGGACTAGGGTTAGCTATTTCAAATGAAATTGTACAAGCCCATGGAGGAACCATTACAGCTACTTCAAGTAACGAAAAAACTATATTTACTGTCATGCTTCCGAGTAATTCTTAAGAAACCTTAAGAATTCACTAATAGTTAATTAAAATAAAGCTCCTCTTTTTATGTTTGAATAAAGACATAATGAGAAGGAGTTGTTTTTATATGTTCAAGAGAAAAGGAATTTTTACTATACTATTCATGTTCGTCATGCTGTTTGTTTATTTTATATGGGCCAAAGAAACGCCTGTAAGCTTACAAGTTAACACGCAGTCGTTCGACACGCCAACAAAGAGCGGCGATATGATGAATGTTAATTTATATAGCTCTAATGCTATTTTAGTGAATTTGGATGACAATAAAGTTTTGATAGATAAAAATAGCGAGGAAGTTATTTACCCTGCGTCATTAACAAAAATGATGACGGTTTTAGTTGCTATCGAGCAGATTCCTAATTTACAGGAAGAAATTGTTTTAGGGAACAATATATTTAATAATTTATACGAAGCGAATGCATCACTTGCTGGTTTTCTCCCAAATGAAAAGCTAACGCTAGAGGATTTATTATATGGTTCTATGCTGCCATCAGGGGCAGAGGCTTCCATCGGTTTAGCTGAATATATTGCTGGTTCGGAAAGAAAATTTGTAAATCTAATGAATGAAAAGGCCCAACAGTTAGGCATGAAAAATACTCATTTTATGAATACTACTGGATTGCATCATTCAGATCATTATACGACTGTTAAAGATATGTCTTTACTGTTGCAATATGCATTAACAAATGATGAGTTTCGTCAAGTTTATACAGCCGAAAGATATTCTATCAAACCTACAAATCGTCATCCAGAGGGGATAACTTTTACAAATAAAATGTTTCAAAATATGACAACAAGAGCATTACCAGGCGGAGAAATTTTAGGTGGAAAAACAGGTTATACTGACGACGCGGGTTTATGCTTAGCAAGTTTAGCTACAATAAATGGACAAGAATACATCCTAGTAACAGTGGGAGCGGAAGGAAATTCCCGAACAGAACAATATAATATAACAGATGCATTTTCCGTGTATAGTCAATTATAAATTAGTGTAGAAGATTAACCTTTAGAGAATCGTCATAAATCAACCAATGCTGAATTAATAGAAAATTACTAATTGTTTTATTTTTCATCCTTCAAAAAATGCTTTATAGTAAATGTATTCAAACATGTTTGCTACTAAGGAGGATACAATGGGGAGATTAGTGCATTTTGAAATTCATGTAAGTGACATGGAGAGAGCAAAGAATTTCTATGGGAACGTTTTTGGTTGGTCATTTCAAGATTGGAGTGACTACGCAGGGATGCCCTATTTTGGGGCAGTAACAGGTGGTGAGGATGAGCATGGCATTGATGGCGCTTTAATGCAACGTCAAGGTCCTCCTCCGGAGCCAAACCAAGCTATGAATGGATTCGCCTGTACGATGGGTGTAGAAAGTTATGATGTAACAGAAGCAAGTATTCTTGAAAATGGTGGTCAAGTAGCCATGCCCAAGTATGCATTACCCGGTATGGCATGGCAGGGTTACTATATGGATACGGAAGGGAATGTATTTGGTATTCATCAGCCAGATAAAAATGCAAAATAAGCAAACTGATGTAGCATTTGCCTAGTAAGTAGGGAAAAGTGCTTGAAGGGTCATAAAAACTCAGAGCAAACCGACTTCATCAAAACTAACCCCCTATGCAAACAACTAGTAAGACTTATGTTCTTTTACGGACATAGGTCTTTTTTTAATTGGTGGTAACGCATCGTCAGAAGGGATGAAAGTGGTTAAATTTTCAAATTGATAATGTTTTATTTTGGTAAATTTGGTATCTTTAATAAAGGAGTTTGAATTGCTACATAGTGATCAAGGAGTAAATGGAATGAAAAGAAGAAAACGAATGTTATTATCAGTGGCATCCCTCTTGTTATTAAGTTCTTGTAATAGTGAGATGGAGGAGGTCACGAAGGATGAGAAAAAGTATATATCGTCTATTCAAAAAAAGGAAACGTATGAAATTCAACAACCTGCTAAATTTAATATTGCTAGAGGCTCCATTATTAAGAATATGAATAATGCATTAAATATGAATGAAATAGAAAGAGGTTTAATGGAATTATCAGTCAATCATTTTTCCACAGAGAAGTTCTATATGCAGGAAGGTCAATATTTAAGTGGTAAAACAATTAGCCAATGGCTAAGTAGAAAAACCAATGAAGATGTGGGTTTAAACCCCGCTATCGAACATCAAACCGATAATGTATTAGAGGATGAAAAGAGGTATCCCTTAATCCTTTCTCATGTATTGGAACAAGATTTTATTAATAAAGAAACTAATAAAATAGAGGGAATGTCAATCGCCATATCGTTAAATGAATATTATGATATACGAGTAACTGATGATGAAGGTTTAATTTACACTGGGCAAGTGAAGGTAGACCAAAATAATGATGAAATTGATGATGTCAAAATCTTTGGTAAAAAAGTAGCTGAAAAGATAGTTAAAGATATTAGGGGAAATGTAAAAATACCGAATGTTCCTATTTACCTTACGTTATTTCAGGAATCGAATATAAATGATATTATTCCAGGGGTATTTTTAGCAGAAACGTTTATTCCTCATGGGGAAGCTACCATTACAAAATGGACTGAAATAGATAAGAAATTTTATATATTCCCTTCGGAAGCGTTATATACTTTAGACCAGAATATGTATACAAAACTATTGCTTTTCAAAGAGGATATTCAGAAAGGATTTAAACATTTAAACCTAAAAATATTTGGCAAGCTACAATATGAAAAAGGCAAATTAACAGATATTCAAATAGAGGTGAACGCTCCACTTATAAATGAACCAGAGCTGATTGGTCTATTACAGCTCATAAGTACCAATTTAAATAGGATATTAATCGATTATATTCCCATTACAGTTCGGATCATTGATCAGCAACAAGATGTAGGAATTGTCCTTTGGGACCCTCTTGAAAAACAAATTTTTGCAAAGCCTATTTAACCTTCTCGACATCGTAAATGTTTATTTTAGGCTAGCTGTTAATAAAGAGGTCAAACTTTTCATGGATGATAATACCTATATTATCCTTTATAGTAAGTGTTTAAAATAATAAAGTACAGGTGCCCATATAACTGAGGCACCTCTTTTTTTATGGCAAATGGCATTGCAATCTTTAAAATGAATGGGTATGATGAAAATGATAATCATTTTCATTTAAAAGGAGTGAAGTATCCATGAAAAGACATCTCATTATTGGTATGCATCTAGCTGTGCATGACAAGGATGGTGAGAAAGGTGCATTGATTGATGAGCATATTGCATTTGCGAAGCGTGCGGAGGCGGCTAAATTAGATTTTCTATTTAAGGCAGATTATTTAATGGCTCATCCAGAATTAATGGCTAAAACAAAAGGTACAGTTGGGTTAGACCCTAGCTTTTTATTGGCAACAGTGGCCAGAGAAACGAAGCAAATAGGATTAGTAACGACCATTTCTACATCCTTTACACCACCCTATTTGATTGCCCGTCAATTACAATCCTTGAATTGGATTAGTGGTGGGCGTGTAGGGTGGAATATTGTGACTTCCATTGATGGTGCTTATAATTTTAGTAACGAGCCTATGCCTTCCTCAGAGGAGCGCTATGCTAAAGCGGCTGAATGTACTAAGATTGTGAAGCAGCTATGGCATAGTCATCCATATGAAATGTTAGAAACAGATGGTGATATAGAGAAAATAAAAGAACTCATGAAGCCTATCAATCATGAGGGAGAGTTTTTCCATATAAAGGGGCCGTTAAATATACCGATGCATCCGGCGGGAGAAATTCCATTATTTCAAGCAGGAGCATCAGACGTGGGGCGACAATTTGCAGCAACCGTATCCAATGCCATTTTTGCGGCGACACCAACTATGGAGGTTGGTATTGAAATGCGCAATGATTTACGGAAACGTGCTGTTAACGTGGGACGTACAGCAGATGATATACGGTTATTACCAGGACTCTATTTCTTTATTGGAGATACATATGAAGAAGCATTAGACATGTACCATCATGCACACGCACATTTAACTCTGGAGCGTCGTTACAATGCTTTAGAGTCAGTCATTGGTTTGAATGTTCGACATATGGCACTACATGATCCTGTAACAGTGGATATGTTACCACACGAGAATCAAAAAGTACGCAGTCGAACACATGCTAATCTTGTTCGTCGTTACATCATGGAAAATGAACCATCTGTTGAAGTACTGCTTGCTCGTTCAGAAGTAATTGGTTCAGCACATCTTGTAGCAATCGGCACACCACAGCATATTGTCGATCAAATCGTTACTTTTTATGAGGAGGGGGCATTGGATGGCTTTATTGCTGTTCCAGGTGGTCCTGCGAAATCTTTGGATTTATTCTTTAGCGATGTTATCCCTATGTTAGTAGAGCATGGGTTATTCCGAGCTGAATATGAAGGGAGCACATTACGTTCCCATTTAGGCTTAAACATGCAATTATCTAATAAATAAACGTAAAAGGGCAAACAAATCGTTTTGCCCTTTTATTGCTAGAAGCTCATCCGAATATTAATAGGATAAAGATAGGGTGATTCGGGTTGTTCAATTGCTACCCAATTATCAATATGGATGACAGGTAAGCTTGCCCCCTCATAAGTTGTTTGACCAATTGTGCCGACTACTTCGAGCCATGTATCTTCTGTGAGCGTAGGTGCCTCAGAGAATTCTGTCAGAAACCCTACGATACTTGCATCAGCGACACAATGGGTAATCAGAAATCTTGAAATAACTAGCTGCTGCTCTGTAAAGCTTTCCTCTTTTAAAACAAAGCCCTTTATTTGAATTTTCTTCCCTAAATAATTAGACAAATTCTGATTGATTTCTTCATAGTAAATGGTATAGTTCTCATCGGTCATTTTCAGTATAGGTTGTTGGGAGAGACGTTGCTTTAATTGTTCATATTGTTTTTTCGTCATCTCCTGTTTTTCCTCCAGAAGTCGGGGATCAGCATCATGCTCATCGTAAATATTATCATCGATTATTTCATTTGAGGTTAGGTAATTCTCTATTTTAGATGATTGATTTTGCTGGGTAATCATAAAAGCACCACCCTTTTTATCAGCGATGGCAGCATCTAAAATTTTTGCTGGCACGAAGAAGCCTGTCATAATGGGTGTCATGAGAATAAGATAGGCTAGCCACTTTTTTCGAGTAAAGGGCGAGTGACCGTGGGGGTGATTAGAGCAGCAAGCCTGTCCAATCGGTTCACATGAATGGGTAGCCTTTGACAAAGAAATAACTCTTGTTAGTTGAACAAGAAAGAGTAGAAAAAATAACATAGCGGCTGTTTGACTAAGGCCTTCATATTTAGGGTTGATGAATTTTGTTAGCTCTTCGGTCCAATGCAGATTGGCTATCATAGCCGAAAATGCTAGTAGCAGTAAGGCTCTTAGTGCTTGTTGCACGTGAAATTTCATAGTTTACCTCCTTAGAGATACGCTGAAAGAATCCATATACTAATGTAGACAACTGTAGCCACTAAGGCGATGAACGACAAGACAAATTTCAAGCGAAATACGCTCATCAACATAATGGTATTTTTCAAGTCAATCATGGGGCCGAAAATAAGAAATGCAAGAATAGATGGTGTAGAGAAAACTGCACTAAACGATGCGCCAATAAAGGCATCGGCCTCCGAACAAAGGGATAGAATGAATGCTAAGCCCATCATGACCAAAATAGAAGAGGATACTCCATCTCCAATTTCGACGAGTGTTTTAGTAGATACATAGGTTTGCACAAAGGCAGCTAAAAATGCCCCGATCATTAAGTATTTGCCCATATCAAAAAATTCATCAATGGCATGTTTGAACATATTCATTAGTTTTGTGACGAAGGATGTTTGTTGATTAGTAGTTGTCAATGAATAGGGCTGTAAGGAACGTTTAAATTGTGAGCCTTTAAAAAACAAGCTGATGAGTAATGCGACTACAATGGCAATGACAAAGCCAATGAGCATTCGAAGGCTAGCTATTCTTAAATCATTGCCAAATGCCATATAGGTAGAAAGAATAACGACGGGATTAATGAGCGGACCCGTTAACATAAATCCCATAGCTGCATGAATAGGTACACCTTTGGCAATCAACCTTCTAACAATCGGAACAATTCCACATTCACAGGCTGGAAATAAGGCTCCTACAAGACAGCTCATAACAACGGCCAACAGAGGGTTTCGAGGAATCCATCTTTGGATATGTTCCTCTGTAATAAAAATTTGAATAAAGCCAGCAATGAGTATCCCAATTAAGACAAATGGCAATGCCTCAATTAAAATACTTAAAAAAATGGTATTCAAAATGAGTAAAGAGGAGCTTAGATCGTTCAGTACAGAGATGTTCAACAAGAGTAGTGTTAGAATGCCTAGGAATAAAATGAAGAGGAACCAAAAATTCAATGCATATTTAGAGAAAGAGAGACGTTCCACAAATACCTCCTTAAAGTGTAATGATTACGTTTTAATACAAGGTATGTGATAAAAGTTTCTGGTAGTACTTTCAAAAAGAAAGAGAAAATAAAAGCTAGTTCCCACCAACTTATTACTTTCTCTCCTCTATCGATTTATTGATGAGCATATTTAGTTCTATATTGCTTAGGGGTGATACCCGTAAATTTCTTAAAAACTTTAATAAAATAGCTTTGGTCTGTGAAATTAAGTAAAGAGCCAATATCTAAAATTGGATAGTTTGTAAATGTTAAAAGCTTTTTCGCCTCATCGATTCTTTGTTGCTGAATATATTCAGTAAAGGAAATCCCAACTTCCTTTTTAAATAAAGAAGAAAGATAATTAGGGCTTAAATGGCAAATAGCTGAAAGTTGATCGAGAGTTATATCCCCATATAATTGATTTTCAATAAAATGGACACAAGTAGTAATGGGTGCTGAAAATTTCCTTGTACTAGCTTGTGCCACTCGGCTAGTATAGTCGTAAATAGCTTCCTCCATTAACGAAAGAATGTCGATTAAATTATTTTGATCCTCTAGTTTTTGAATATAAAAATCACTTAATGTAAAGGCTGTTTCTTCGTTTAACCCACCTTCAATCGCTGCACGACAAATTAGGGCAATCCCAGTAATCATCAAATATTGTACACTTTTTAAATTATTGCGTTTTGAAAGTACTCCTAGTTCCGCTTGTTCAACAATGGAATAATTCAAGACTTCTGTTAATTTCTCCATACGCCCATTTTTCACATTGTCTAACAATATTTTTTCGTAGTAAAGATTTGTATGAACGATATCATTTCTTCTGGCATACGAAAGCTCAAGCGCTGTATGTCCCTCATGACGAATGAGGGGCTTTAGCTCTTGATTATAATGAATAACCGCTGTTTTATTTAATTTTCGCTGATAGATGGAATAATAAACAAATAAACTAATAGCTAAGTATTCCTGATAATGAAGAGTAGGAATAGGCTCATGCTCATAATCAGTGATTTCCTCCATTTGTGGTGAAAGAGAGGGTCCGACAATTAAGGCTCCTAAATATTGTTCGTTTATCGTGAGGTTGATAAAGAAAAAATTAACATTAGCGATCGTGAAAAAAATCGGGTAGTCGGTTGAAGACGTATGGTAAGGATATGTTTTCAATTGTTCCTTTATAGAACAATAGGATGAATGACATTCCGCTGATGCATATTCAAAAATTATTTCTCCCGATGCATGAATATAAGAAACAGGAAGATGATGTATTTCATAAATTAATTGACTTATGTATTGAAGGTCGATAATGGATATTTTCACGTTCTACACACCTCAGTCCTTAATGGTGCTATCAAAATGAAAGCAGTTTCAATTTTTATGAATAGACAATGGGAAAGTACTATTTTGTGTAAAATAATACAATAAAAATGGGGAAAGTAGCAATAAAATAGACCATGTATTCAACATACTAGGGAGGAATGGAAGATGGAACTTTTAAATAAAATTGCAGTTGTAACGGGTGCAGGGAGCGGTATTGGAAGAGCAAGCAGTTTAAAGCTTGCTAGCAACGGTGCAAAAGTCGTGATTGTTGATTTCAACAAGGAAACGGGAGAAGAGACATTAAACTTGATGAAAGAGCAAGGCGGAGAAGGAATCTTCGTTCAGGCCGATGTTTCGAACAGTGAAGATGTAGAGAAATATGTGAATGCTGCTGTTGAAACATATGGTCGTATTGATGTGTTTTTCAATAATGCAGGCGTGATTCAGAAAATCTCCCCATTAACAGAGATTACTGATCATGAATATGATCGTATTATGGCAATCAACGTAAAAGGTGTTTTTCTTGGCTTAAAACATGTGATTAAAGTTATGGAAGGACAAGGTAGCGGCTCGATTATAAATACGGCTTCAACAGCGGGCGTTCGTAGCGAGCATAGTATGGCCATTTATTCTGCAAGTAAGCATGCGGTTGTAGGTTTAACGAAATCTGCTTCATTAGAATATGTGAAAAAAGGTATTCGTATCAATGCGATTTGTCCTGGCGGAGTAGAAACAGCGTTAACAAACAGTGTCACTGCTATGTTTGAAACAGGTGGCTATATTCCAGAGGAAATTCCAAATATGAGAATGGGACGCTACGCTAAACCAGAAGAGTTAGCAGAAATGGTTGTTTTCCTAGCTTCAGACAAAGCAAGCTATATGACAGGCTCTATCGTAGTGGTTGATGGCGGCTTAACATTGTAAAATGAAGAAATCCAGTGCACGACTAGCCACTGGATTTTTTCATGTTTGATTGGGGCTATAAAGTGAATTTTTTTAGCTCATTCATTAATGTATCCGTCATTTTTTGAAGGTCGACGATTTTTGTATTTATTTTCTGGAAGGATACTAGTTGTTCCTGCGTGGATGCTGAAATTTCCTCTGTACCCGCCGCTGTTTCTTCTGTAATCGCAGAGATATTTTCAATCGTCCCATTCACTTGCTGGCTCATTTCATTTGTTTGCATCATTTCCTTAGTAAGATGCTGTAAATCTTGATGGATATCAGTGATATGATTAGTAATGGCTGCAAATGAATGTTCCGTTTCTAGCATTGATTGTGCTTGCTCATTTGAAAGCTCATGCCCTCTTTCAGCCGTAACTAGAATGTGGTCGATACCATCTTTAATATGAGTCACCATCGAAGAAATTAAATTTGTGGCATTTTCAGTTTCCGAAGAAAGCTTTTTAACCTCATCGGCTACAACGGCAAATCCTTTTCCTGCTTCGCCAGCACGGGCTGCTTCAATAGCCGCATTTAAAGCTAATAAATTTGTTTGACTGGCAATGGTATGAACAGCATTAGCTGCTCCTTCAATTTCTGTTGTAAATTGTGAAAATTGAGTAACTGCATTCTTTATTGCTAGTGAAGCGCCTTGAATATCTTTTGCAATGGTAGATTGTTTTTCCAATGTATATTTCCCATTTTGAACTGCATCCAATGCCTGTTTACCATGTATAGCTGATTGCTCCGTTGTGTGAGCAACGGATTTAAATTGATCCGACATATTATTCATGAGCATCGCGACCGATTGTATATCTTCTGACATCGTGTAACTACCCTTTGCTAATTCGTCAGTAGATACGGCTACTTGATTGCTACCTTCGTTAATATTTTGCATATGTCTTGTTACATCCTGTGTAAATAAACTAACATCCTTGCCTATTTGATCAATGGACAACACGGTGCTCCTTAAATTCGTCATCATTTGTGAAAAACTTTCCGTCAATCGATCAATCTCATAACGGCTATTTGATTGATAGGAAAGGGTGGAGGTATCTATTGTAAGGTCCCCAGTAGCTGCGCTCTGTGCACATTCTACAATTTGGTTGATAGGTTTGGTAATTCTTTTAGCAGCTACATAGGAATAAATAATCGTTGCTAAGATTAATAGGATACTGCCTATGATAGCTGTTGTAATAATAAAACCAATTTTTTGCTTTGTTACTTGTATCATCTCTTGATACCATTCATTTGTTTCTTTTTTTAACAAATACATATCATTTAAAATGCCTTTAATTCGAAGAGATTGCTTTTTAATTTCTGAACGATTGTCATCTTGGAAACCCGATTTTGTAGCTTTTTCAAGCTCTGCAAATTTATTCGATATTTTATTGATTAATTTTTGATGTTCAGGAATTTTTGTCAGAGATGCTAATGCATCTAAATTGACTTTTGTTTCTTGTAATATAGCAAGCGCTTCGTTTTTATTGGCTTCACTATCTAAATAGGTGTAGTTGTTTAATGATTGGCTAGCAACTACGAAGCTTTGTTCAAGCTCTTTCACTGAGAGTAATAGTGCGGTATCGTCTTGTGCTGTTGTTTGAATGGAAAATGTTTGAACAATAATAAAACCAATCATCCCCATTGCCAGCAAGATGGGGATCAACGTGTTCATAAATAATTTCTTTCGTAGTGTCACTGGCTATCCCTCTTTTCTGCAGAAACTTTTATCGAGCCTGCAACAATCGCTTCACGGGCTTTTTCAATAGCGACTTGTTGCTCAGACGTTAATGTAATCACACGGATATCAGCTAGTCCAACACCTTGCTCGGCTAGCCCTAGAGCCAAGGATTTTTCAGTTAATTTACCTTCGTCCACCAATGTTTTTGCGAGTTGAAAAACAGCATGGTCAACATTCTTTAACATAGAAGTGACGACTGTTTTTTCAGCAATATAAAATTGATCGATATCAACCCCAGCTGCATAAATTCCCATCTCTTCAGCTTTTTTAATCGCCCCAAAGCCTGTAAAACCAGCAGCGTGGTAAATAAAATCAACTTGATGTTGAATATATTTATCAGCGATTGCCGCACCAGCCTGTGTATCATCAAAGGTTCCTGCATAGTCACTCATAATTTCAATATTTGGGTTTACATAGTGAGCTCCTTCTATAAAACCATTTTCAAAGTGATGGATAACAGGAGCATCTGCCCCACCAATAAAGCCGATTTTTCCTGTTTTGCTTGTCATAGCAGCCACCATACCAACTAAGAAGCTTCCTTCCTGCTCCTTAAAGGTAATAGAAATAATGTTGTTCACATCTGACTGTCCATCAATCAATACAAACTGTTGCTCCGGGAATTGCTTCGCAGTCTTTTCTAGTGCCTCTTGTACAGAGAAACCGAGACCAATGATAATATCATATTTTTCTTCTACAAGCTCCTGTAGTTTTTCCTCATAATTTCCATCTGGTGCCTCTTTATAATCAAATAAAATACCAAGCTCATCCCGCGCCTTTTCAAGTCCTTTAAAAGCAGAATCGTTGAATGATTCATCTCCAAGTCCAGCATCCGATAGTAAAACGCCTATCTTATAGTCTTCCTTTGATGTTTCTGTCTGAGCCGATGAACAACCTGCTATTAATAGAGCAATCAAAAGACAAGCCACCATTAATTTCTTCAAAATGTGTACTACCTCCTGTTGTTTCCTAGTTATAAAGTATATATCGGCAAAAATTTAATATTTTTAGTCTGATGTCAGACGACGAATAAAATAAATTTCTGTAGAATCTATAAGAATATATATCCAAATCTATATACATAATAAGTTAATAATCTAAAGCTTGATGACTAATCAAGTAATAAATTTATTAAAGTTTCCCACTTTCCCACGTATGTACAATAACAAAAAAGCCCAACGCAATTTGCGTAGGGCTTTTATCTAAATTTTAAACAGCTCCAAATAATTTTAATAAATTAATAATAATAATGCCGATAACACCAAAGTCTGAATCACCAAAAGTCGTGCCTTCATAACCGATGTCTCCCATAAAAATCAGAAGTATCGCGGGAATAAAGCTAATCAATAAACCGTTGGCAAAGGCACCTGACATGGCACCAACTCTGCCTCCTGTAGCATTACCAAACACACCTGCTGCAGCGCCAGTGAAGAAGTGGGGAACTAGCCCTGGAACAATCACTTTCAGTCCGATGAAAGGTAGTATAAACATTGAAACAAGTCCAGCTAAAAAACTAAATAAGAAACCGATGATAACAGCATTTGGGGCGAAGGGGAAAATAGTTGGGCAATCGAGTGCAGGCTTTGTATTTGGTACAAGTTTATCAGCAATGCCTTTAAAGGCTGGAATAATTTCAGCAATTAACATCCGTACACCAGCTAAAATGATATAAACACCAGCTGCAAATGTAATCGCTTGCATAATGGCGAAAATAATGAAGTTAGATCCATCAGATAGTTGAGCCTCAATATAGGAAGGCCCTGCGAAAAACGCTACAATGATAAAGAATACACTCATAGTTAAAGAGATGGCGACAGAGGTATCTCGTAAAAAGCCAAGTGACTTAGGTACCTGTATATCCTCTGTTGATTTTGCTTTATTGCCAAAGAGCTTTCCGATTTTAGCTGATACATAGTAACCAACACTACCAAAGTGACCGACAGCAAAATCATCATTGCCTGTTATTTGGCGGACAGTTGGTTGCAAAATAGCAGGGAATACTACCATACAAAGCCCCAGTATAATAGAGCCGACGATGATAAGAGGTGTCCCACTCATTCCACCAACAGATAAAGAAGCAGCGATTAAGCAAGCCATGAATAATGTATGATGCCCAGTTAAAAAGATATATTTTAATGGCGTAAATCGCGCAAGTAATAAGTTGAAAATCATCCCAAATACCATAATGAGTGCAGTTGCTGTTCCGAAATTAGTTTGGGCAGCTGCTACGATAGCTTCGTTGTTAGGAATAACTCCCTGAACTTGAAAAGCATGGTCGAACATTTTACTAAAATGATCTAACGAGCCAATTAAGACTGTTGCTCCTGCCCCAAGAATCACGAAGCCCATAATTGTTTTTAAAGTACCAGAAAGAACAGTGGAGCTTGATTTCTTTTGAATTAGTAAACCAACAAATGCGAATAGGCCGACTAATATAGCTGGTGTTCCTAAAATGTCATGCATGATAACATCTAACATACCAACACCTCATCCTATCCAATTTTTTTTTGCTTAAAGCCAAGGTTCCAGCTTTTCCTTAATTTCCGATATATTCATCATATTGACGATACTCACGATGATTGCGTTGTCTTTCGCTAATTCATTCACAATATCGGCCGCACCTAAATAAATATCAGCTTTCTCCGCCTTTGCGGATGCTAAATCCGTATGGGTCACCTCAGCCTCTTTGCCCATAGCCTCTAATGCCTTCTTTACATTTAATTCTAAAATAAAGCTACTTCCTAATCCGCTACCGCACACGACTAATATTTTCATCCTGCTGACTCCTTTGTCGTAAATTGTTTAATTTTCTCACTTATGTCTTCCTCATGCTGACAAGCAATTAGGCTATCAACCTGATTCGGATGTTGTAGCACTAAGGTTAGATCAGCCAATGCCTGTAGATGTGAAGTATTGTCCATAGCAGCTAAAACAAAAATTAAAAAGACAGGCTGATTAGGGCTGAAAAAAACAGGCTGCTGTAAACATAGCAAACTTACTGCTAGAGCATAGACACCGTCTGATGGTCGTGCATGTGGAAGAGCGACTTTCGGTGTAATAACGACATAAGGACCATATTGCTCAATGGATTGAATCATTGCCTCGATATACCGCTGTTCAATTTTGTTTTGACGGACTAATGGGGTGGCAGCTAAACGAATAGCTTCTTGCCAGGACGGAACAACGTTTGCAATTTGGATACAATCCTTTGTCAGCAATTTGGTTAGCAAATACTTTCCTCCTTTCTAATAAATATATCCCCATTGCATTTTATTACGGCTATCTGTGGAATTATGTCAGAACTGAAGACATTTTTAATCGCTGTACTACTTTGTAAATCGACATTTTGACAAACTCATCAATGGCATTATCTAAACGAGTTTTAGGATATATAAATTGAATCTTTCTCTGAAGCGTCACATCCTGTAAATCCTTTTCATTAGTAGACCTGATTTTAACTATTCTTCAATTAAGGCATCAGAAACGAAGGCTAAGTTCTTTAAGAAGGTCAGCCTTTTTTTATTGTACTCACAGAATCCAATTCGATGGTATAAGTAGAAGGCTGAAAAGGGTCCATCCACTTTTCGATAAAGTGATTCGTGGAGCTAGAAGAAGTATGCAATAAAAGCTTATTTTTAAGAACATCCTCTTTGGTGATGCTCTTTTAGAAGCAAGTTCATGTGTTGGACTGAATGCCAAAACAAGGGAATCCTCTCCGATTGTCTCGTATTGAAGGGCAGTATTTTCCTGTTTAGTTCCCTTAATGAGCCCAAAATCTATTTCCTGAAGCGCCACTTTATTTTCAATTTCAGGAGCTGTTTTTACCTCTAACGAAATACGAATCTCTGGATAAGCCAGTGAAACTTAATGAATTAAATCTGGCATAAAAATATGTGCAGGTAATCCGCTTGCTCCTAGTCGTAGGGAGCCAATATGGCCAGTTATTAGCTTTTCAATATAGCGAAGCGAAACATGCAGGAGCAGCAAAAGCATAGGTTGATTTATCAGATGAAGGGCAAAAGCTTGTAGCAGATGCTTACTTATTACGAGGAAACAAAGAGATACCATTTATTATCCGCAAGCTATTTAAGTGAAGATCAACGTGGGAAAACAACATTTGTAATGGATAAATAATAAGCACTATCTTAAATTCACGACATTTTAAAACAATGAGAAGGATATATGGTCCTCATTGCTAGAAATGGAGCGAATTTTTTCTTGCAAAAAAGAGATGATAAAAAGTAGTCCATATTTGTTCTAACTTTGATAATTTCGCTTACACTGACTATAGGACGAACTTTGTTTGATATGAGGGGGAATTGATATAGCTAAAAAAATCGGCATTGTTGCGCTACTATTTTTCGGTGTTTACGTGCTTTGTATGTACTGGTATATATTCCACAGTGGAGGGGGCAAAATTCCAAGTGCCTTACAGGGAACTGCTGCTGATCCAGTGATGTTTATGTCTGGTAAGGAACTATTATTAAGTGGTGAATACTCAAAAATACGGAACTTTTTATTTTTTGTAGCTACTCCCTTGGAATGGCTTGTTTACTTCATGATATTACTGTTTGGTGTCTCACGTTATTTTGAGAAAGTGAGCACATCCCAAACAAAGTGGAAGCTTTTGCAAAATGCAACCTACTTATTTTTATTGTCATTACTAGTCTATGTCGTTTTATTCCCACTGGACTATTATCGTTATTATCTCAGTAAAAGCTATGGCATCAGCACGCAAGCATTTGGATCTTGGATGAAGGATGGTGTCATTGATTTTTGGGTGAACTTTGGAATGACCTTGATCATAGTGACAGTGCTCTATTGGCTCATTAAAAAGAGTGAAAAAAGATGGTGGCTCTATGCATGGCTATTAATCATCCCCTTTTCAATTTTTGTGATGTTTATTCAGCCAGTTGTGATCGACCCTTTGTACAATGATTTTTATCCGTTAAAAAATAAAGAGCTGGAAAGCAAAATACTTTCACTTGCTACCCAGGCACATATCCCAGCAGAGCATGTTTACGAGGTGAATATGGCTGAGAAGACGAATGCCCTAAATGCTTATGTGACAGGGATCGGTAGCAATTCAAGAATTGTTCTTTGGGATACTACATTAAACAGATTGACGGATAATGAAATTTTGTTTATTATGGCGCATGAAATGGGGCATTATGTTGAAAAACATATTTATTTTGGCATTGTAGGCTATCTTTTACTCTCTTTAGTTGGTTTATGGCTAACCGCCAAAATTATGCGACGCTTAGCTTCACGATATGGACAGGTATTCAACATTAATAAAATTAGTAATATTAGCTCCTACCCATTATTTTTACTAATTACTTCCATATTATTATTTGCTTCCAATCCCGTGTCTAATTATGTATCCAGATACCAGGAATCGAGAGCAGATCAATATGCGATTAACTTGATGAATGATCGGGAAGCGGCTGTAACGGCATTTCAAAAGCTAACCATTTCAGGCTTAAGCGAGGTCAATCCACCGCTTTTGGTGAAATGGTTCCGTTATACACATCCTCCAATGCTGGAGCGTATTGATAAGGTCGCTGATAATGGCGAACAGAAACAAGAGGGGCCTTTAAAGGAAGAACAGAAGAAAAAGTAAGTAAATAGGTTTTCTCAGTAAGTAAGTTGGGTAGTCTATGGAAAAGATGTATCAAAATTTGGTCGTTTATAGGGGACATCATCATGCGTAATGTGATTATTATTACACTTTCTTCCGTTTTAGTAGCCTTTGCTTATAATTTTTTGTTAATTCCTCATGAAATTTTAAGTGGGGGATTAAGCGGTATTGCTATTATGCTTGGGATTATAACGCCGTTGAATACCGGGGTATTAAACTTACTATTGAACTTACCTCTGCTCATTTTAGGTGTGATGAAGCTTGGGAAACGATTTATTAGCTATACAATTCTATCGGTGGCTGTTTTATCAGTAAGTTTATATATTATTCCGATTTACAAGGCCACACAAGAGCCAATTCTTGCTTCCTTATTTGGTGGGGTCATCGTAGGTGTTGCAATGGGGTTGATTTTCCGAGCAGCAGGCTCCTCTGGAGGCTTTGATATTATTGCTATGCTACTAAGCCGTAAACGTGATTTTCCGCTTGGTACTTTAATTGCTGCTATGAATGGTATCGTAGTGGCAGCTTCCGGCTTTGTCTTTAGCTGGGATGCAGCGCTATTAACGCTTGTTTCCATTTATGCTACCGGAAAAGTAGTGGACACGATTCATACAAGCCATATTAAATTAACCCTTATGATTATTACGAATAAAGGCGAAGAGGTCAAACAGCAGTTATTAGAAAAGCTTCATCGAGGGGTAACGATTATCGATGCGAAAGGAGCCTATTCTGGCGAAGGCCGTAAAGTGTTAATTACGGTTATTACACGCTATCAACTGGCTGATGTAAAAAGTACGATTAAGGAAACCGATCCTAAGTCGTTTGTGAATATTTTGCAAACAACCGAGGTGATGGGGATGTTTGATCGTGGTACAAGTAAATAACGCTATTCTCAACACATGATTTCGATTATACTAATTATAATCGAACGTGTGTTTTTTTATTTTAGAGGTAACTAGTTGATCTTGGAAGGGGAATGGAAATGGAAAAGGAAACGATTCATGCAAATTGTCTTCAGCTGCAAGGAACAACGTATGACTATAAGGAAGAATGGCAAGCAGATCGCTATCATATAGGCGGGAAGATGTATGCCATGATTGGAGGAAATACCACAGGTAGGCCAGTGCTAACGTTAAAATGTGAGCCTGCGCGAGCAGAGGAATTAAGAGAAGCCTATGCCAGCATTATACCTGGCTACTATATGAATAAAACGCATTGGAACTCCATTTATATGGATGCTGAAGATGTCCCGATGGATTTGGTAGAGAATCTTATTAAGCATTCGTATGAACTTGTTTTTAGTAAATTAACGAAAACAGCACAGCAGGAAATCTACCTATTGGAAGCAAAAGAATAACAAGACTCCTATGAGTAAGGGATAGCGCATCTACCTTGATTATTGGTAAATGCGCTTATTTTATAATCAATTATAACCACGCTCACCATAAGGATTTAGTGTGTCGAGCCATTTTTGCTCTAGCTTTTCAAGCTCTTTTTTAGCATCGAAATAACCCTCTTCCTTCTTCTTTAAATACTCAACGATTTTCACCTCGAAGGCATCTTGACCAAATGAATTGTAGTCCGCCTGAAGCTCCTTATTCGTATGTGTATTAGTTTTGAGCATAAATTGAAAACCATTTAACCGTTTCAAATTATTAAAGCTACCGACAAATACTTTATCTGTTTGTGTATTCGTCATTGTAAAAACACCCGCTTCAATTTTCATGTCCTTATACATTTCTTTTAGTTCTTTTTTATGATCCATTTTCATGACCTGCCTTCTTATTTTTTTACCCAGTAAGCACTACCGTCTGCTTTACGGTCCAGAAAACCGTATTCAATTAAGTAACGGCGTATATGAACATAGTCTTCATACATGGGTTTGATGATTTCATTCAATTCTTTTTCCGTATATTGTTTTTCTTTGTCAAAAAGCATTGAGATGGCACGAAGTACTATAATTTTTTGTTTTTCACGCTTAGGAAAACGAACTAGCTCCTTACCAACACCATGTGGAAATAATTTCGCTAATACTTGTTGTTCTTCTGAGAGAGTGACATTATAGCGATCGTCAACCATTGTAGCTGTTTTATGAATAGACACAAACGTATCCTCCTTTCGATCTTGTTCCTTCAGTAATTCCATCATTACTAATAACGTCTTGGCTTGGCGTTCTTTTTCCTTTAACGCAAAACGGTGATGACGAATAGTCGTGGCACTGCCAATCTCTAATTCTTTTTTTATATCCTGATCTGATTTACCTTCATAAAATAAGCGTAAAATATGACTTTGATGCTCAGTTAAGCCGGTCATTTTTTTATTGAGTCCATTTAAGTAATGAAATACAGACTGGTGTGTAATTGTAATATGGTGCTGCATCATTTTTTCGGCTTCATACAGTAAGCCATCGTACGGGTAAATAATTCCTTTTTCTATTTCTTCTCCACATAGTAGACAAGTGAAATGTGTCTCATCGTCGATATAACCCTTTTTTAGATTATCGATAGGCGCTTGCCAAAATAGTTCATTTACATCCATTAGGAATCCTCCGTTAAAAACAAACGATTTTTATATTTGTTTGCTTATTTATTATTAAAATAACAAATTGTTTGTTATAAAGCAATAAAAAACACATCGTTTTCTAAACGATGTGTAAAAACGTTGGCAACTATTTATTTATATTTTCTTTTAAACAAAAGGAGGGAGGCAATTGCTAGGATGAGTATTGTACCAACGATAATGAGGATGCTCGTTGAGGCATGAAGGGTATTACCATGAAGCTCATAGACAATACCATAATTAATTTTATAGTCATTCACATAGGAGACCGGTGTACCTTCAAAGATATTGGTAATGGAGCTTTCCATAAATGTGTTTCGTAAGAGTAATGTAGTATGACTAACCGGAAAATACATAATTAAATTTTGTGCAAAGCTTGGTAGAGCACCAAGTGGGACATAAACACCGCATAAAAATCCGAGTAGTGTACCGACAATAGTTCCTAATGTTGAGAAGGCATTTTGTGTCGACACAAACAAGGAAAGAAATAGATTCAAGACACTTGCGAGCAAGACAGATAATAAGATAATGCCAAGTACTTGAACAAAATGTGTAAGGCTTAAAAGCTTACCGCCTGTTGCTACTATAAAAATTTCACAGCCAATTAATGCGATAAAGGAAAAAATACTGCCAATTATTAATGCATTGAGTACATAGCTCATTTGTATGGTGGCGCGGGAAAGAGGGGCAGTTAAAAAATCGGCCATTGCCTTTGATTCCTGATCCTTTATGGCAATACTATATGCACCAAGTGTTGTTGAAACGGCAATCATCGATAGTAACCCTGCTACAACCCATTCGTTCACCATGGTAATCACTTCAGGTGTGGCTTCCGTGATTCGTTCAATGGCATCTACTTGCATTTTTTGGAGGAATACGGCGTAAAGCACAATGACGATAATCACCGATAGTAGAGAGAAGAACACTTGTGTTTTATCTCGCCTAAATACTTTGTTATTTCGTTGTACTAAGCTCATTAAGGCTTCCATTATGCAACATCCCCCTCTGCCATAATATGAAGAAAGACATCGTCCATCGTTCCTTTAATCACTTCAAAGGAGGCGATGAGTGGCTCCGCTTTCTTTAAAAGGGAGAGAGCTTGTAGGGTGGACTCCAAACGGATTGTATAGATCTCCTGTTTCTCGGTATAGGAAATGGCGTGTTCTTCCAGCCATTTAACACCGTCTATTGGATTATTGAAAACAACGGCCATAGAGTCATAGGCATACTTTGTTTTCAACGCATCAGGCGTACCTTGTGCGACAATTTTTCCTGCCTTTAATACAAGGACCTGATGGGCGACTGCTGCTTCCTCCATATAATGGGTTGTTAAAAACACAGTCATATTCGTTTCGAGTTGGAGCTGCTTGATGGCCTGCCAAACTAATTGTCGTGTTTGTGGATCTAAGCCAGTTGTAGGTTCATCTAGAAATAATATAGTTGGACGATGAATAAGTGCACGTGCAATGTCTGCTCGTCTTTTTTGACCGCCTGATAATGTTCCATATTTTTGCTTTTCTATATCCTCTAAATGCAAATAGGAGGAAACAAATTGATAGTTTTCAGCAAGCTGTGTTTTTGACAATCCATAGGTTCTGCCTCGGTGTAGAATGTTTTCCTGCACAGTTAAACGATCATCTAATAGGCTTTGTTGGAACACAACACCAATGGATTTACGGATATCTGCGTTATGATTGCTGACATCTAGTGTAAAGTTATTAATAGTGACATTGCCGCTGGATTTTTTTAATAAAGTACAAAGGATTTCAATTGTTGTCGATTTGCCAGCACCGTTTGCTCCTAAAAAAGCAAAGAGGGTACCTCGTTCAACTGTGAATGAAATGTCGTTAACCGCATGGTGGTCACCATATTGTTTACATAAATTCTCAACTTTTACCGCGAAGGTCATCTAGATTATTCCTTTCTCTTTCGGATTTCTCGATTTATTTTTTCAATATCATTTAATTGAAGGATATAAAGAATACACCAAACGATGATGTAAATAAAGGCTTCAGAAAGCAGCACATATTTCACACCAGAATGCATAAACCAGCCACCAAAATAGCCAGCAATTAAAACACAGATTGTCACAGCGATTAAATGCAAGAGTAGCTGCGCCATAAAAGGAATGGATTCAATCTCAAAAATACCAGATATAAGTCCGATGGCAATGCCAAGTATGGCTGCAATTACAGTTTGCTCCAGTAATTCTGTGCCGGACACCATCGCATTATTTGATAGGACGCTAAATGTCACTAAGACATAAGAAGAGCTAAGGGATATGAGTAGTCCGATAATCATCATGCTTATATATTTCATGCTATAGATCCCTCCCAATACCTAAGTGTCGCTTCAATTCTTTTATATATTTACGACTAACATGAATGGTTACATCATTTTCAAGCAGTAATTGTGTTGTACCGATTTTGCCCATTTGAATAGAGGAGATTTTATGGATATTGACAAGTGTAGATTTACTTACTCGTACAAAGTCCTTTGAAAGCTGTGCCTCTAGTTCATATAATTTTCGTTTAGACTCAAACTCTTGCTCATTCGTTTGTAAAAATACTTTGGCATCCTCTGCATAGATGGAATAAATATCAGTAATTTTTAGTAGATGAATTTCTTGTTGAAAGTACCCATCTAGCATAGTAGTTTGGGACGCTTGTAATTGCTGCATGAGTCTTTCAATTTGTTCGTTGTATTCTTTCGCATGTATATGAACCTCTGTTTCTTCAAGTTCATGGTGAATCGTTAAATGAATTTTCATAGGAGACCTCCTTTACTTTCCCCATCAAGGAGAAAACGCTGAATCAGGTAATAATAATGTAGCATAGAAAATTTTAGCAAAGGTAAATTATTGGATAAGAGGTTCAATTTTATCGATAAGAGGTCATTTTTGAACGATAGCAAACCATACAAAAGTCGCTTCAATAGAAAAAAAGGTTAAGAAACGTCATAATATTGTTATCTAGTTGTAAGGGGTTGCTAGTATGTTTGTTTTTGGTAGGCATATATTGATTACATTATGCATTGGCCTCATAGGTGCTGTCGTTTTTCAACTACTTCATATACCAATGCCTTGGTTGCTAGGCGCTATTACAGCGGTACTTATCGTGCAATTGTCGACCAATGTACAATTGAGATGGCATTCTTCCTTCCGTAATTTTGGTTTAATCGTAGCAGGGTATTCTATCGGCTTTGCCTTTACTCCAGAAGCGGTGCAGGATATTAAGCTTTTTTTAGGGAGTATTGTCGTTATAAATGTGATTTTTATATTGTTATTTTTTGGTGTCAGTTATTTAGTAGCCAAACGTACAGATTTGGATTTTGCAACGGCATTGACATGCTGTGTACCTGGTGGCATGGCACAGGTTGTGGCTTTTGCTGAGGAGCAAGGCGATATGGATATGGTGGTCATTACATTCTTTCAAATCCTCCGTGTTCTTTTAATCGTCGGCTTTGTCCCGCTCATGTTGACAGATGTTGGTGGAAACAGCACTATGAGCAACGGAATGTATACATGGGGCCTTGTCGGTATACTAATCGTTTGTGGCTTAGCAGGGTGGATTGCTCAAAAGCTTAAAATTCCAACAGGTTATATGCTTGGCCCCGTATTTTTATTGATGGGAATTAATATGGTGGGGATAGAAGTGCCTAGAATCCCCGTATCTCTTCTACATATTGCTCAATTGATGGTTGGAATCCATATCGGGTTATTGTTGAAAAAAGAAGATCTACATTTATCAAAGAGGCATATTTTTTATGCATTTGTATCAGCTGGCATTTATATAGGGGCAGCGTATGGCTTAACATTTTTAATGAAAAGTTTATACAGTCTCGACTTTAGGACAGGCTTTTTAAGTATTGTGCCTGGGGGACTTGATCAAATGGGGATTATTGCGGCTTCTGTACATGCCAATGTGACAATCGTCACAGCTTTTCAACTCTTCCGAATCCTAGTGATTTCAATTTTCCTTGTGCCTGTCGTCAAAATGTTTGTAAAAAAAGTGAAAACATGAAGGATAGTTATCAATTAATCCCTCATGTTTTTTTGCTGGTTATATTTCAATTGATGGATTAAATCCTGCAATGTTTCGGCATTCGCTGTTAGCAGTAATGCTGCGCTATTAATAGCATCCATGCTTAAATGAATTACTATTTTTTACTGGTATATAACTAGATTGCCAGTTTGTATATTTATAAAATAAAACGATTGTTAATTTAGCCCCTTTTCAAAAAATCTGAAAAATGGTATTATATGTTTAACTATAATGAACGGAGGTGAAAAAGAATGAATAAAAACGCTACGGACGCATGTGTAAAAGTGGATACGGCTATGTATTTTGCACGCGTCATTACTTTCGATTTTGCGAACAACGGGATAGGTCTGTCCATTTTTAAGCAAAATCAAATAACAAACGTAGCGAATTAACCATTCTTTTTCACACATTTTAATGAGAAGAAGACTGCTTGTTAATGAGCAGTCTTTTTTGTGTTGTCTAGATGTTTTCGCGCGTTTCATTGGAGGAAAAAACGATGCAAATGAAAGCTGAGCAAATACAAAAAATTATGGGTGGCAATATATTATTTGAGCATTTACAACTGGAAGTAAATAGTGGTGAACATGTTGCGATTGTTGGGGTAAATGGTAGTGGTAAAACAACTTTATTGCAGCTTCTATCGGGTATAGATATGCCAGATCGAGGACGTATCATAAAAAGTAAAGATGCCACGATTGGCTATTTACATCAAATTCCACATTATCCAGGACATTCAGTGAAGGAAGTATTAGAAGAGGCATTTGCTGATATTTATGCATTAAAGGCTAGAATGACGATACTGGAGCAAGAAATGCAGTCAACCGTAACGGATAAAATTTTATGGCAATATGGGCAAGTGCAGGAGCAATTCATGCTACAGGGGGGCTATGAGGTGGAAGCCCAATTAGCGATGATTGCTAATGGCTTAGGTATTATGGAAATGTTGGCGCAACCGTTTAGTAGTTTAAGTGGAGGCGAGAAGACGAAGGTAATGCTAGGGCAAATTTTATTGAGCCAGCCAGCTATTTTATTATTAGATGAACCAACGAACCATCTTGATATGCAGGCAATCGAATGGCTTGAAAATTATGTGCGCAGCTTTGAGGGGATTGTTATTGTCGTATCTCATGACCGACATTTTATGAATCAGATTGCACATAAAATAATTGAAATTGAAGATGGAGAGGCATTTACGTACAGCGGTAATTACGATGCATTTCTTGCGCAGAAAGAGGCAAAGATCGAACAACAATTTTCTGATTATGAAGAGCAACAAAAGAAAATTAAGAAAATGCAAGAAACGATAAAACGCTTAAAACAATGGGCTAATGAAGCAAATCCACCAAATGCTTCTATGCATAGACGAGCAAAAAGTATGGAAAAAGCATTAGCACGTATCGAACGGGTGAAGAAGCCACTCTCAAAAAAGAAAATGAATCTGGCTTTAACGATGGCTGAACGTAGCGGCAAAGAGGTAGTACAATTACAAGACATACACCACGGCTATGATAAGCCTTTATTGATAGACAGTAATCTGGCTATCTATTTTGGAGAAAGACTTGCGATTGTTGGGACCAACGGTAGTGGTAAATCAACTTTATTAAAAATGATGCTAGGGGAGGTCGTTCCTAACCAAGGTGTTTGCCACGTAGGCAGTAATGTGAAAATTGGCTATCTGTCTCAACAGTTTGAACATAAAAATCCAGCTATCCGATTAATTGATGCCTTTCGAGAAAATGTAGCGGTGTCTGAGGCTGAAGCGCGCCATATTCTCGCACGATTTTTGTTCTATGGCTATGATGTCTTCAAACAAGTGAAGAATTTAAGCGGTGGAGAAAAAATGCGCCTTCGATTAGCTCAATTAATGCATGAGGATATTAATGTGCTCATTTTGGATGAACCAACGAACCATTTAGATATAGAAGCAAGAGAAGTATTGGAGGAAACGCTAGAATCCTTTGAAGGAACTATTATTGGTGTGTCCCATGACCGCTATTTCTTACAAAAAATATTTACAAAAACAGCATGGCTAAAGGATCAAACTATTCATGTGTTTGAAGGAGATTACGAGTGGGCTAGACAAAAGCTACAGGAACTCTCTAAGAAAAAAGAAGTTGTAAATGAACGGGTGCCTAAAATACAACCTGTCAAAAAAGAGCTATCCATTGAACAACAAATTGAAAAATTAGAGGCAAAACTAGAGGAACCTTCACTTGTTGAAGAGCAACGGCAAAAGCTGGAACAGCACATAGAGGAATTATATAAAAAATGGGTGGAAGAGGGAACGGAACATGCTTAATTTAGAACGCATTATGCAGCTAGATATAGATTATGTAAAGAGTTTTAGTGAGATGGAAGTATGTCAAGAAGGAGTTTTATTCTACAATAAGGCAATCCCAACTTATTATGATGCTAATCATGCACATGTTTGGCGAAAGATTGAAAATCCTGCTCAGTTTTTACAAGATATAAAAATGTTCTATCAATCTAAGTCGCTTATCCCGCGGTTGTATTTATATAATCTTGAGGACAATCAAGCATGTATGGAGGCTTTAGAGACGCATGGCTTTCAGTATGAGCAGTTTGTCAATGAAATTCAGTGTTGGAATGGTGAGTTTAGTCAACTCTCACCACATCCAGCCATCCAAATTGAACGAGTAACAGATGTAAATATAGACGAAGCCATGGCAGTGGAAATGAGCATTTCTGCCTTTGGAGATCCTGAATTAATTAAAATGGCCTTTGAGCAAGCTTATTCTTCGCTAAGCTTTACGTACTATTTATTAAAACTAGATGGGGTGCCATGCTGTACGGCTAGTATGTTTGTGTCAGGAAAGCAAGGAAGAATTGAGAGTGTAGCAACCATTGAAAGCTATCGAGGACGTGGTTTAATCGGCTATATGTTGCAGCATATCCAACAACAATCAGTGAATCAAAAGCTCGAGCAGCTATGGATATGGCCAATTAACGATCAAGTTGCTAAAGTCTATGATAGGGCAAATTTTAAATCAATTGGATCCATTGCATCCATTCATGCATTTACAGAAGGAAAAAGTATTCAAAATATACGAGAAAATTCTTAAACTAACATAAATAGCAACCCGCCAACTTCCTGTAAGGTTTAGAAGTTGGCGGGTTTTTTAGAACTGTACTTGCCAATTATAATTACATGACGCTTGGGTCATGGTCTGTTATAACAGCTAATCGGCCATGAGCTCGGTCAAATCAATTTGAATCTCTTTCACAACAGGTCGATTTCTTAAAAGGTCAAAATTTGTTTCACCAGTTGCACGATAGCTCATTACGACATCGAAATCTTCCTCCCTATTAATAGCTACGCCATGGTATATCGGTGCAGGTACTAAACTAGTCAAAGGATATAATTTTGAATGCAAGCTAGTAAAATTCCTGAATAGTATCGACTATTCAGGAAATTTGTTTTATTCTTATAAAAGAGGAATTTTCATGGATTATAAGTTTTTTACTTGAAAAAATACCGTATTCGATTTATTGTCTTTAGAGATACTTGTTTATGGACTTGGAGGATATGGAATGCACGGAATTTATATACGCTATAATGTCTCAAAAGAAACCTCAGCAGCAAAATGGCCCAAAAAAATGGATGCATTTGCGTATGTTCAACGAGGAAAACCACAACAAGACAATGACAACTTGCTGTCACCAGAAGAGCTAAAAAATCATGCGATTCGCTATATTAAAAGCTTAAAAGACAATGCAAGTGAACATCTAGTAGAGCAACGCAACGGCGAAATTGAGCATTTTGATCGCCGTTATATGGAATCCTTAAAATTAAAGGAAAGCATTGATTCACAGCTGATTAATCTTGAAGAAATCCGTTTATTGCTGCAACTAATGAATGTTTTAAATTTATCGCATGCCTTCGGGGAAAATGCTGGAAAGCTCCTACGTCAAATTACACCATATGCAAAAGAGGTAGAGCATCCAACATTCCAAACTACTCGCGTTGAACGTCATTTTTATACAGAATTAATCGAGCAAATAGAAGTCATTTACACACGAATTATGCGTCAGCATAACCCATCAACAACGGAAATGCAGCATTCAGAAAAGCTCTGGACAACAGTCTGTGAGCAAGCAATAGAAAAGGTAGAAACACGAATTGAACGCTTATCTTCTATCAAATTAAAGCATGAAAACAATTTATTAGAGTTTAATCATTTAAAACAACAAAATATCGAGGCAAAGGAACGCCTAGATTTAGCCGTTCATGAATTGGATGAGATTTTAAATGTACTAGAATCTTAAAAAAGCATGTCTACCGATTGGAATTCCAGTCGGTGACATGCTTTTTATGTATGAGCAAGTGGCAGTTCAAGCCGATGAGCCCATTCTTTATTTTTCCTCGGTTTGATCGCGCTTAGCTTGGCGGGAAATCCGTAATAAATCCAGCCCAAGCAATACGATAATGATATAGAACAGTGGGCTAGTAAATGATAAACCAATTTGTGACTGTCCACCGAGCAAAGTCAATACAATCCATAAACCAACTGTATACAGAGTCAAACCAATATAGGCCTTCTTAGACATCTTTTTATATCGACCTTTATCTAAGGCAAGCTGTATGATCACTAGCACGACTAATATAAGAAGAATCATTTTTTTAGTCAAGATCGTTGCAATCGTTGTGTCAGGGAAGAAATCATTAACAAATAATAATGTGAAAAATACTAGAATAAAGAAATTTAAGATCGTCGAGAGCTTCATGCTATATCTCCTTAGTTGCCATAATTCCTTTCTATTGTAACATGGTTCTATTAGATGGGAATGGATTTATGTTATATTAGAGGGAAAATTATAAATAGAGTAAAAATAATACAAGATAACCCTCAATAATTTTGTAGTCTGTGGTGAAAGAGCAAAATAATACTAGAAGCTGAATGAATCTTGCGCTTTCCATTTTATAATCTCCAGGTACTCTTTATGATGAATAGAAGCTTCCTTTCTACCCACTCCATCTATACTTTTATAACATTGCACTTAGTCACTATAAATATGTAAAAATAGGGGAATATTAAAAGTTTGAAAATTTTTGAAACTTTTTCTAAGTGACATCCGTATAGTAGGTAATATGATGAAAAGGGGTGAGCAACTTGACGCTATTTGGCTATTCACTCGAGCAAATCTTTTTGGTGGTTTTGATTTTTTCTGGTCTTGCCACAATACTAGTTATGTTTTTTGGTGATGCAGTTGAAGGTATTGGGGAAGGACTGCCCATTTTTAATCCGAGTGTCATTCTTTCTTTCATTACATTGATGTCTGCAGCAGGATTTATTTTAGAAAAACTAGCCTGGTTCTCTAGCGTTTGGAACATTATTGCTGCATGTATCATCGGCGCTATTTTAAGTACTTTTTTTTATTTATTTGTTCTCGTTCCACTACGGTCAGCAGATGTTTCATTGGCTTATACGGAAGAATCACTAGGTGGACAATTGGGAAAAGTCATTGTACCCATACCTGTAGATGGCTTTGGAGAGGTTGTCATTGAAACCACAAGTGGTATGATTTCGAAGCGGGCAACAGGCTATGATAATGAAGCCATTGACTATGATGAAACCGTACTTGTCGTGGATGTGAAGGATGGTACGCTTTTCGTCAGAACATATGAGAAAAAATTTGTCTAAAGGAGAGATGAGTCTATGTCAATCGAAATTTTAATCGTTTTAGGAATTGTAGCATTTGTATTAATAGCACTAGTAGGTTTATATGTATCAAAATATAAAACAGCAGGTCCTGATGAAGCACTGATTGTGACGGGTAGCTATCTCGGCTCTAAAAATGTACATAAAGATG
This sequence comes from Lysinibacillus sp. VIII_CA, assembly GCF_049943995.1. NCBI lineage: Bacteria > Bacillati > Bacillota > Bacilli > Caryophanales > Bacillaceae > Lysinibacillus > Lysinibacillus sp. VIII_CA. The sequence goes on along the minus strand of NZ_JBNFXM010000012.1, from coordinate 39,820 downwards.
AGTCGGGGAATCGTATAAAAATTATTCGCGGTGGCGGTACATTCGTATTCCCTATTTTCCAGCAAGCACAGCCATTAAGTTTACTATCTAGCAAACTAGAAGTGACAACGCCTGAAGTGTATACGGAGCAGGGTGTTCCGGTCATGGCTGATGGTACAGCCATTATTAAAATAGGTGGCTCTATTTCTGAAATCGCAACGGCAGCAGAGCAGTTTTTAGGAAAGCAAAAGGCAGAGCGTGAAGGGGAAGCACGTGAAGTGTTAGAAGGTCATTTACGTTCAATTTTAGGCTCCATGACGGTTGAGGAAATCTATAAAAACCGTGATAAATTCTCACAGGAGGTACAACGTGTTGCTTCTCAGGATTTAGCTAAAATGGGTCTTGTGATTGTATCTTTCACGATCAAGGATGTACGAGATAAAAATGGCTATTTAGATTCACTCGGTAAACCGAGAATCGCTCAAGTAAAACGAGATGCTGATATTGCGACAGCAGATGCGGAAAAAGAAACACGTATTAAACGCGCAGAAGCATCGAAGGAAGCGCAAAAGGCAGAACTAGAGCGTGCGACAGAAATTGCGGAAGCGGAAAAAGAAAATCAATTAAAGGTTGCTGAATTCCGTCGTGAGCAAGATATAGCAAAAGCGCGTGCTGACCAAGCCTATGAGCTCGAAACAGCTCGTGCTAAACAGGAAGTGACGGAGCAAGAAATGCAAATTCGCATTATAGAGCGTCAAAAGCAAATTGAATTAGAAGAAAAAGAGATTTTACGTCGTGAGAAGCAATATGATTCTGAGGTGAAGAAAAAGGCTGACGCTGATCGTTATGCGGTGGAACAAAATGCAGCTGCCGAAAAAATGCGAGAGCTTGCACAAGCAGATGCAGAAAAATACCGTATTGAATCCTTAGCAAAAGCGGAAGCGGAAAAAATCAGAATGGATGGTCTTGCTAAAGCTGATGCAGAACGAGCACAAGGAGAAACAGAGGCAGATATTATTCGCCTTCGTGGTCTTGCGGAAGCTGAAGCTAAACGTAAAATTGCCGAAGCCTTTGAATATTATGGTCAAGCAGCTGTACTGGATATGGTTGTGCGCATGATGCCGGAATATGCAAAAGAGCTAGCGAGCCCACTTGGTAATATCGATAAGATTACAGTCGTTGATACTGGTGGTGGGGAAGGTAGTGGCGCAAATAAAGTAACGTCCTATGCGACTAATTTAATGTCTACACTACAAGAGACATTGAAAGAAACTTCTGGCATTGATGTGAAAGAACTGATCGAGAGCTATGCTGGTAAGCATACATTGCGTCCAGAATTAGAGCAAATTGCCCTAGGCTTAGAAAAAAAGCAGGCACCTGTTGAGGCTGTCGAAACAAAAGAGACTGTAGAGCAATCCTAATCAACCTAAATTTACTTAAAGAAAAACTGCAGCTCTAATTGTGATAGGCTCCCTATTAGGTAGACAGATCAAAAAATCTGTTTATCTAATAGGGATTTTTTTATGACAAAATGTTCTTTCACTAATGATGCAGTTTGAGATATCAGGAAAAGAACACATTAAGTGAAGCAGGAAAAAATTTCCGATGTATTGGTATCTTGGCAATGAAATCAACAGAACACCTAAAAAATATACTATTGAGAGAAATATTTCATTTTACAATAAGGACGTTAATAAAAAATTTTAATAGCATTCAGGGATGCACCAAAAAAAAATCACTCTCTACCTAATGGAAACTCCATATCCACATATTTATGCAAAAAAGCCCAATCCTTTCAAATTGCGCTAATTTCGTTTTATATTCAATTTTACAAGTGGTCACATTATTTTTTCCTGAGAATACCCGTAATTTCTTTGCCAGTTCGGGATGATTTTCAGCTTTGCCAACTGCTTTTGTTTTGTTTCAGCACTGGTTCTTAAATACCGTCTTGTGGTGTCAATGCTTTTATGTCCTAAAATATCTGCTAAATCCGACAGTGGATTGCCGCAGTCTAAAAAGCTTCGAGCGAAATAGTGCCGCAGATTGTGGGGGAAAACCATTGCTGGATCAATTCCACATTGCTCTGCTACTTCTTTCATTGCACGTGCAATATAGGAACGGCTTATTGGGCTGCCTTTACTGCCCGTAAAAACGATACCGCTTTTCACATTTTTTTCCCTGCAATATAAGGATAAATAACCTTGTAAGTCCTTATGTATTACAATCGTGCGTACAGTTCCTTTATTCTTAATAAGAACCTTTCCGCTGTTGATAGCCTTAACGGTGATAAACTGCAGTTCCCCTATGCGTATTCCTGTGTAGGCAAGCGTCAGCATAATCATCGCGATTTTCGTCTTTTTATTTGTGAAGGCGCTTTCAATTAACTTGTCAAGTTCCTTTTGGGTAAGCTCATGTTGAGCAGTTGTCTGCTCTTGAATTCTGAGAGCCTTTAGCGTGAAGTCATCCAGCCCTATAAATTTAAAAAATTTGTTGACCGCCGCAATGCTGCGATTGACGCTTGAAGGTTTCAATCTTATTTCCAATGATTTTTTATACTCAATTAAATATTCTTTTTGCAATTTTCCGTCTTTTTTCTCTAAAAAAGCAAACAGTTTTAAAATATCTTTTTGATAGCTTCTAATACTATTTTTTGCGTATTCATCATATGTTAAATGTTTAATGAATTTAGGCAAAAAGTCCTTTAACGTGTTTAATAGCATAAAAATAATATACTCCTTTTTGACTTTGACACGAGTATATCAGCAAATATTACAATTTACAACACAGTTGCGATAAATATAATTATCGCAACTACTAGCTTTATAATAAACTATAATGAGCATAGTAAACCTTATATTATTTCATTATTCGAAAAAAATCGACAAAAAAATCTCAAAGCTTGCAAAGCACCTTCTTAGAAGGATTTTGTAAGCTTTTTTTGGTTGCGATAATTATATTTATCGCAACTAAAATAAAAAGATTGGTAAGTAAAGATAGGGGTGGGGCTAGGAGGGAGAAGCATTTTAACACATACTTAGACAATCTTTTTATTAACAGAATAAATCACCAAAGTAATATTAATTCAAATTTAAAGTTGTACCTTTAGGAAGTTACTAACAAATTGGAGGTAATGAAAGATGAACTATTTTGAAAGAATAACCGGTACTGTAAAAGGAATATGCAATAAGTGGACGGTTTCACTACTGTTATTTTTGATAATGTTTTTGTCACTCATGCCGCAGTTTTTGTTGTCGGTAAATGCGGATAGCGCAGCTACACTGTTTGTATCACCTAGTATAGTTTCCAACGACACCGCTCCTAGAGTGGATGGCGCAACATATGCTACGCTGCAGGGGGCGATAAATGCAGCACAGGACAATGATACGATTGCTGTAACAGAAGATATAAATCTATCCTCTGCGATTTCAATTATGAAAGATATTACGCTACTAGCTAGCGGTGGAAATTACAAGGTTACACTGGGTATTAATGCTAATTTTAGGGTTCAGGATGGCTTTGATTTGACTTTGGGAGGGGGCTCGGATACTGAAGTACTTACACTTTCAGGTCCCCAGAGAACAATTATAACCGTTGCAAATGGGAATATTGAAATAAACAACGGAGCAAAGCTTTTAGCGACTGGGCCTCGGAATATGGTACTGGATTTATACGATCCGAAGGCATCTGGAAAAATAACCGGCGGACATTTGGAATCTTCTGGATCAATCGCCATTTCGATGACGAATGGTGCCAGGCTGGAGGAAATCAGTGGCGGAACTATCATTGGTAAAACGCACTCGTTATATATGTATGACGAAGATACAAAAATCAATCTAATTTCGGGCGGCACCTTCAGAAATTTAGCTGCTTCTCCAGAGAGGTGGGCGAACGTTCAGGTGGATGGTAAGGCACAAATTGGTGAGATATCCAACGGGGATTTTTTTGCGGAACAAGAGATTGCTGCTCTTCGCCTGCTTCGTGGTGGAACTATTGGAAAAATTAGTGGTGGTCGATTTATTTGTGCCTATACCAAGCTTACTGCAAATTACTATGGAAGAGGCATTGACATTGTAGCATTGGGCGACCCATCAGGTATCGGTGAAATTTCTGGCGGAACTTTTGATGGAGAGATTGGTGTTCTGCTACTAGAAGACGGCGCTTTTATTAACAAGATTAGTGGTGGAACCTTTTTAGGTGGAGAAGCTGGGCTTCAAAATGATATTGGTGGAACTATTGATATCATTAGCAATGCCATTATTACTTCGACAAACGTTGGCCTTCTGAATGTTGGTACGATTAATGAAATCGGCAGTAATACAGAAATCACCGGAGATTCTATTGCCCTTTGGAACTATGCGTCGAATCATCCCAATGCTATTATCAAGCTCATCAGTGGGGGCAAATTTACCAGTGTCAGCGCATCTGGAGAAGCTTTCCTAAATGAAACGACGGTAAACATGATTTCTGGCGGCATTTTCATTGGCGGCTTCCATGCAATCAATTCAACTACTTTAAGTAGCACCTCTCCTGCAAAAATCGACACTATATCGGGAGGCGTTTTCTACGCCCAAACGACAGGCGATCCAAGCTTTGTGACTATCAATCTAGCCAATCCTTTAATTTTGGAACCGTTTTTATTGACTAACAAGGGAAAAGCACGTTTTTGGGGAAACGAAGGCAGTATTTTTAATGATGAAGCCCTAGTAATCTACCCGGCAGATTACCGTATGAGCACTGCTACTGAAACAATAAGCGATATTGTAGGTGTGGGATTTAAATATTTGACAAAGTCACTTTATACAGTAAACTTTAATTCCAACGGTGGTTCTGCAGTGGCAGAACAAACGGACATTCCTCGAAGTAGCCTTATAACCGAGCCAACGCCACCAATCAAAAGTGAGTATACGTTCAGCGGTTGGTATAAAGAAGATACACTAACTAATGCATGGAAATTTGATACAGATACTGTTACCGACAACATTACTTTATATGCAAAATGGACAAGTAAAGGTGGCAGTGGTAACAATAACAGTAACAGTAACAATAACAGTAACAATAACAATAGCAGCAGTGGAGCACCTTCGGCGACATTACTAGTTCAAGGCATAGACAAGCAATCTGGAGAAATTATCTATAGTAAAAGTTCAAGTGTGATAGTCGGCACGACAGAAACGATAAACGCCCTGGCTATTGAGGGTTATCACTTGGATACGGGCAGTAAAAAGACGGAAACGATAACGTTCAAAGCAGGTGAAAACAAGGTTGTATTCTTCTATAGTAAGAACATAGATGCTATCCCCGAGCTTGAAACTGGTGAACATATCAAGTATATTAACGGCTACCCTGACGGCAGCGTAAAGCCAGGAAGCTCAATCACAAGAGCGGAAGCGGCGGCAATATATTTCAGGCTGATAAAAGACGAAAATAAGAATATTGCTGTAAATGGAACATTCAGTGATGTCGGTGGCGACACATGGTATGCACAGTCGGTCAATTACCTTGCAAGTCAAGGCATACTGGTGGGGTATAGGGATGGCACGTTCAAGCCTAGACAGACAATTACAAGAGCGGAATTTGCAGCCATAGCTTCAAGATTTGATAACCTATTAACAAACGAAAACACTTCGTTTAAAGATGTCTCAATCGACCATTGGGCGGCAGCGTATATTGACAGCGCGTATACTAAGGGGTGGATAAATGGCTATCCTGACGGCAGCTTTAGACCGGCAAGTTCAATCACTCGCGCTGAAGTGGTGAAAATTATTAACAACATGTTAAACCGCAAAATCGAACTTAGCGATATCCCATCGGACGCAGTGCAATATAAGGATTTAAATAAAAAACATTGGGCGTATTGCTACATCATAGAAGCGTCTACAGAGCATAGCTACACGCGTAAGGATAACGGCTTTGAGCTGTGGAAATAGTAAAGGAAGTATTTTCTATTATTTTGTATAGGGGAAATTTATCTGGCTAATTATATTCAAAAGTGAACTGCGCTAAATTGTTAGACACATTCTAACAATTAGAAGCGCAGTTTTTTTATGGATAAATATACGGCTAATAAAAAATTAGAAGCTGTTTACGTTATTTAAATGGCAAAGTAAGTTATAGAGAATCGGGAAAATGTACGACGGCAATTGTCAAACAAACTGTCAAAAGTTATTTGATTTTTAATAACGGTAACCGAATATAAGCGAAACGAAACAACCAGTCGCCGATTCATTACCAGCAACGATTGAATGATCTTTTTGATCTCTGTCTTATATAGGAGTTAGTCCCGAATCGATTCATCAGGTCGCTTTGTTATTTTTGTTGCTGCCACTCACTTCGGAGCATGCCATATACAACATGATCCACATAATGATCATAAAGCCATTCTGCTGCTCGTAGGGTGCCCTCTTTCATTAAACCAAGGCGCTCTGGGATTGCGCGACTTTTTTCATTGCCAACAGCAGCACGAATTTCCACTTTATGAAGTTGTAATGTTTCAAAGGCATATTGTAATAGAGCTTTTACAGCTTTGGTCATAATGCCATGCCCCTGTGCACCTTCACTAAGCCAGTAGCCAATCGTGCCGATTTTATTAGTGGGATTAATAGTATTAAAGCCAGCGATGCCGACAATTTCATTTTTAAAGAGAATGACGAGAGAAAGGCTATTATTCGCTTCATACCCCTTGATACAGCCTTCTATATAGGCTTTTGTATCTGCTACTTCCTTTGTATAGTCCAGCCATGGTAGCCATTCCTTTAAATACATTCTTGAAGCATCGGTACATGCAAAAACTGCTTCTGCATCCTCTAGGGTAATTGTACGTAAAGATAAATCATCATTAATGTAAATATCCATCTCATCACCTCATTTCTATTTTAGTGCATCATGCATAAAGCCTTTCATTTCTCGGCTAAGCACTGTCAGCTCTTCGATAATTTCGCTAAAATCTTGTACGAGCTGTGCTTGCTCATTCGTGGCATCATTAATTTGTCCCATATTTTGCTTTAGGTTTTCAAGATTTCTATTAATATTACGTAAGGAGGATTCTATATTTTCGGTAGCACTAGATGTCTCAAAGGACAATTTTCGAACTTCCTGTGCCACAATATTAAAGCCAGCACCATGTTGTCCAGCGCGAGCGGCCTCTATGGATGCATTTAAGCCAAGTAAATTGGTTTGGCGGGAAATGCTTTTAATTAAATCCGTTACGGCATTGGTTTTTTCTGAATCCTCTAGGGCATGCTGTGCCTGCTTATTTATTTCCTCACTAGTCGCCGCTAATTCCTCTGAATGGGAAGCAATTGTATGTACTTTATCCTGTAGGCTATTGACAATATTATCCATAGTACTCATATAATCTTCGAGTTTAAGCTCATTATCTATTGGTAGGCCAAACGCTAAGGCACCTACTACTAAACCATTTTCGCGAATGGGGAATGAAAAAGCATTGATTGCTACGCCGTAAACATCCTTCGGTATAACCACATCTGCATTTTGTCCGTTAAAGGCAATGTAAACATTTTGGTCATTAGCATTTACTTTTTGTCCATCATGATAGCCTGAATCTACACGTTTACCTGCTAAATACTTGATGACTGTTTCACTGTCCTTTTCAATAACAGCTACAATGGCTTCTTGCTTTAATGCAAGGTGAATATAAGGTGCTGCAAGGGCTAAAGCTTCGATAATTTTCATAAAAATTCCTCCAAGTCTAGTCAATGAAAAATGGTTGTGTCATCTGTATTCATTGTGACAATGGTTCTAGATGATTACCTTTACTGTAGCATAATATTTGCCAAGTCAAAATAGTAAATTCCTTTTTATAAATAGCGTTGGAAAGAGAATTGGATTGTTTTTAAATGTCAATTAAATTTTACTTTTTTTAGTGAAAATGACGATGGATTTGTCCATTTTTTGACGGAGAGGTCGTGTGTTTTGCAAAATATTGTATTAAAATAATAGTAGAAATGCTGAAGAGCTGAAGGAGAGAGAGTCATGGAATATATACAAAAGGGCACGAAAGCGTTTCGTAAAGCAAATTGGGCCTTATTTTTGGCAGGCTTTATTACTTTTGCTAACCTCTATATAACACAGCCATTACTGCCGACATTTGCAGATTTGTTTCACGTCTCGCCAGCTGTTGCAAGTTTATCTCTTTCTGTCACTACCTTTGCCTTAGCAGTGAGTTTAATTATTATTAGTTCGTTATCTGAGGCATGGGGAAGAAAATCATTGATGACGATTTCTATTTTTGCAGCCTCTGTATTGACAGTGGCACTTGCGTTTTCACCAAACTTTGAAATAATTTTAGTATTGCGAGTGCTTCAAGGAATCGTTTTTGCAGGTTTACCGGCAATTGCCATGGCTTATTTAGGCGAGGAAATGGAACCAGCAAGCTTAGGGGTTGCCATGGGTCTATACATTAGTGGTAATTCTGTAGGAGGACTTAGTGGACGAGTCATTATTGGGACATTAACGGACCATTATAACTGGCATGTAGGGATGATGGTGCTAGGAGGAATCAGCCTTATTGTCAGTGTGTTGTTTGTCTGGATGCTGCCAAGCTCTAAGCATTTTAGCCCTCGTCCTTTACAATTAAAAGCATTAACTAAAACGCTGTGGCAACATCTGAAGGACCCTTCTATGTTGTGTCTATATGGTATAGGATTTGTTCTGATGGGAAGCTTTATCACACTTTATAACTATATTGGCTTTAAATTAATGGCCCCTCCCTATAATTTGAGCGCGACCATTGTAGGTTGGATATTTATTATATACCTAGTAGGAACAGTAAGCTCAGCTTGGTTTGGTAGTCTAGCCGATCGTTACGGACGCCAACAAATGCTATTACTAGCCATTGCCATCATGTTGGCAGGAGCCGTTGTAACACTCAATGGGCTCCTTACTTTAAAAATTATAGGCATTACGGTGTTTACCTTTGGTTTTTTTGCTGCTCATTCTATCGCAAGTGGCTGGGTGAGTAAACGGGCAACACATGATAAAGCACAAGCATCATCCCTTTATTTATTTTTTTATTATGTTGGTTCGAGTGTTGGTGGGACAGTAGGTGGTGTTTTTTGGGTGAAATATGGCTGGATAGGTGTGGTCGCCATGATTGCTTTATTTTTACTAATTGCTTGCATGTTATCTTTCTTATTGAAGGAATTAATTGCTAAGCAATATGCTACCACCACTCTATAGTATTAAATGATGTGAGGTGTTGTTTTGCAGGAATTACTTTTGTATTTTTTTATTATACTAACAGCTTCCATTTTGCAAACAAGTACGGGGTTTGGTTTTTCTATTATGGCCACCCCTTTTTTATTGTTGCTTTTTTCTCCGCAAGAGGCGATGCAAATAAATATCGTACTGTCCCTTGTTATTTCCTGTTCTCTAATTTGAAGGGTGAGGCATGATATTGATACCGTTTTGCTGAAGAGGATTATAATTGGTAGTGTTGTGGGTGCTCCTTTCGGTAGCATTGTATTTGCCTTAGTTGATGCCACGACATTTAAACTTATAATCGCCATCCTTTTAATAGGCCTTACGTTTTTATTGATGAAAAATTTCTCTATTCAACAAACAAGTGGTAGAGATTATGGCGTTGGTTTAATCTCAGGAATGTTTACAACAAGTATTGGTATGGCAGGACCGCCATTGTTGATGTATTTTGCGAGCACGCATCAAAATAAAGAAACCATTAGAGCTATTTCACTAGCCTATTATATTTTTATCTATCTTATTAGTTTACTATCTCAAGTTACTGTTGAGGGCACAAGTACACTAGTGTGGATTTATAGTCTGTATGCCTTGCCTATTGTTTTCATCGGTTTGATTTTGGGACAAATGTTGTATACTAGGCTCAATCAAAAGCTATTTAGATCATTGATTTATCTTCTTTTAGTAGCAGCAGGTCTGATTTTATTCATACAAAGTATTGGGACGATATGATAAAGAAAAAAGAAGAATGGAAGAGAGTATTTATCTTCCGTCCTTCTTTATAGTTAACCCATAATATTGTAGCCAGCGTCGATGTAAATAGTTTCACCAGTGACACCACGTGATAAGTGAGATAGCATAACAATGGTCATATCAGCTACTTCATCTTGTTGAACATTTCGTTTTAAAGGAGCTGTTTCCTCAATTTTGTGTAAAATTGTATTAAAGGAAGGAACCCCCTTTGCAGCAAGTGTACGAATAGCACCGGCTGAAATAGCATTGACGCGAATATTGTCTTGACCAATATCAGCAGCAAGATAGCGCATAGAAGCCTCTAATGCAGCCTTTGCTACACCCATCACATTGTAGCCATCAAGCACTCGTTCCGCACCTAAGTAACTCATTGTAACGATCGAGCCACCCTCTGTCATATATGGATGAGCGGCTTTTGCTGTTGAAATTAGAGAGTAGGCACTTGTATCTTGTGCAAATGCGTAGCCTTCACGTGTTGTTTCTAGGAAGCGGTTGTGTAAATCTTCGGCGTGAGCAAAAGCTACTGAATGCACAATACCATGAATAATGCCAACCTTTGAGCCAATTTCATCAAATGCTGCTTTTGTACTTTCATCACTATTAACGTCACATTGAACAACAAGAGAATCAGCTTGACCCATATTGTCTAATTGCTTTTGTAATTTTTTCAATGAGCGTTCTTGACGATAAGTGAAAATAACGTTTGCCCCTACATCAAATAAACGTTTTGCAATGCCCCATGCGATACTACGATCATTCGCTACACCCATGACAACAATATTTTTATCTTTTAATTGTAATAAATTATCCATCATTATAAAGAACTCCTTTGTGAGATAATATCTGTTATTAGTACCAACTACTAAAATCTTATCATACATAAAAAAACGTTGCAATAGAGTAGCCGATTATCGGGCAAAAAAAAATTCATCCCTACTATGTGAGAGACGAATGAAATGGCATACTAATTAGCTACATAATCTTCATACATATCTACTGCTTGATAAACAGCACTATTGATAGTGATTCTAAAGCAATTGTGGTTACGAATTGTTTGAGCAAGTATTTTGATGGCTCTTGTTTGGTCTCTATGGAAAGGCGTGTTGTCCGTTTGAAACCCATCATCTAAATATGCGAGAAAATAAGGTTTGTCTTCCTGAGAATTTAATAAATCGGCCGCAGTACTTTTTCCAACCGTCTTATAAACCCATAAATCGATGGCATTTCCTAACTGAAACGCAGCAAAGTATTGTAAATCGTCATTATTACATTGATTTATTTTTTTGAATTATTTGAATTTTTTTGAGCTCTTCCAGCAAAAATGTATTGATAGAGTAGTAGATGGCTTTAGAAGGATTGAGAATCAGTTCATCGGTATGCTGAGATTTAAAAAAAAACCAATTATTTAACACAATGGCCCATGAATCGAGTGTATTCAAACATTTCGCATAAACCTGCGGAAAAATTATTTGCCATTTTGCCGCGAGTTTTTTAAATTGATTGATATGCTCTTTATCGATATGGAATAAACTATGCTCTACTTGTAACTGCTCAAACATCATCATTCCTCCAATAGATTGGTCTGTATAGTATATGATTGATAATCTTGTTGCAAAAGTTAGTAGAATATTTCATCCAAATGAAGAAGGCACCCATTGAAGGATGCCTTTTGGGTGTACATACATATTGAAGACTATTCGAATTTTAATGAGTCACCATCAAAAGTTTCATCTGCTACTTTGATAGAGTCAGTTGGACACCCTTCAAAAGCGTCTTGCATATCTTCTAATAGATCTTCTGGCACTTCAGCAGTTCCCATGTTATCATCTAAAATAACGAAGGCAATACCTTCATCATCATAATCATAAATGTCTGGCGCTGCGGCTCCACATGCGCCACAAGCGATGCATGTATCTTTATCAACTATTGTGTATTTAGCCATTTTTTTCTCTCCTTTAACGATGTTCCTACAAAGCTTCATACTCATTTTAAAGATGTTTATCTTACATTTCAACTTAAATACTATTAAATTGGAGGAATTTGCGTCAATGTTTCATCAAATTCTATTGCAAATCTTTCAAAAACTCAATAAGGAACGGACGATTTCGGCTGCTTATCACGTCTTGAAAGGAAAGCGGTCAGGTCAGACTATTCAAGACATTGGCCTTTTTCAGTTGCATCAATATTTTGGTTTATTACCTAAACTACCACGGACTACCTTTGATGAGGCGGTAACGTTATTTATGCAATATAGTTGGCTAAAAGTGCAGGAATCTGGTCACTTTTACATGGAAAAGCTAGGTTTGCAGCGAGCGCAACAAACCCCGCCATTTTTCTTTGATGGATGGCATTATCGAGGAAATGAGCATGTGTTTTTTGCACGTCTTTCATTAATTGTGCAAAGTTTGTCGTATCAAACTGCAGCTGTTCGTTCTTTCTCACCCATCAGTAGAGATCCTGATATTCAAAATTGGGTGCGATCCTTTTTGCAGAATCATCATTATCTACAAGGTCATTTACAACAGCAATTATTAGATGAATGCACCAGCGTGCTGAAGAATATTCCAGTTTCAGATGGTAGCAAACAGCTTGTCCTTTATCGATTAAGTGGGTATCGTTTGCCTGGTTGGACATGGCAGCAGCTTGCCGATAAACGGAAGGAGTCTGTGCTAGATAGTCAATTAGCTTTTATTGAAACACTACATAAATTATTAAACGAAGTGCAACAAAACAATGATTATCCATTGCTTAAAGAAGTGGCACAAGGAGTAAGAGTGAAAATATTGCTAACCGATTCCGCACAGCAAACAGCACAATTGTATGAACAGGGATATTCAGTTGAACAAATAGTGCAAATAAGAAAACTGAAGCAAAGTACTATTGAAGACCACTTTGTGGAATTAGCGATGTATGAACCGAACTTTTCCATTGGTCCATTCGTCTCATATGAGGAAGCTGAAAAAGTTTGGCAGGCATCAAAGCATTATCAAACGAAAAAATTGAAAATCTTACATGAGGCTTTAAAGGAATTGAGTTATTTTCAATTAAGGCTTGTCCTTGCGAAAGGAGAAGTATAAATGGAACTGGAAGAACTATTGCATAAACATTTTGGTTATTCATCATTTCGACCAGGGCAAAGGGAAGTCATTGAAGCAATACTTCAAGAGAAAGATGTAATGGCCTTATTGCCAACAGGAATGGGAAAATCACTTTGCTATCAGCTACCAGCTTATATTTTAGAAAAGCCAGTGCTGATTGTATCGCCATTGCTTTCATTAATGCAAGATCAGGTAGAGGAATTGAAACGTTTTGGAGAAAAGAGGGTTGTCGCTTTAAATTCTTTTTTATCCATCACAGAAAAAAGATATGTATTACATTATTTAGAACAATACCGTTTCATTTTTACCTCGCCAGAGATGCTACTTCAGCAGCAGGTTCAAGAGAAACTAGCACAGGTAAAATTAGGTTTAATCGTAGTGGACGAGGCACATTGTATATCGCAATGGGGCTATGATTTCCGACCAGATTATTTACGGATAGGTGAGTGGCTATCGAGGCACAATCGATCTCCATTGCTAGCACTATCCGCCACTGCAACAAGGAAGGTCATGCAAGATATTCGAGAAACATTATCGTTAAAGGACCCATTTGAATTTATGTATAATGTTGATCGGCCCAATATTCAATTAGGACGCATTGTTCTGGAGGATAAGGCGGATAAAGCGAGCTGCCTTATGCGACATGTCAAAGCAACTGCTGGCCCAGGTATACTGTATGTTTCCTCACGCAAACGAGCGCAACAGTATAGTGAGGCATTTTTACAAGTAGGTATTCGTACTGCAGCCTATCATGCAGGCTATGGGGCTGAGGATCGCCAATTTATTCAGCAGCAGTTTATTGATGGTGAATTGGACTGGATAGTGGCAACAAATGCTTTTGGTATGGGGATTAATAAACAAGATATTCGTCAGGTCATTCATGAGTCAATGCCTGCTAATATTGCAAATTATATGCAGGAAATTGGTCGAGCAGGTCGAGATGGTGAACCTGCACATGCCATTTTACTCTATTGTGATGGTGATGAAGAGCTGGCGAAGTTCGTTGTGACAGGTGACCTTCCGAGTTCTCAACATGTTGATCGCTATGAGGAGCTTCTTTCTCAGCAAGTACTACCAGCACAGATGTTAAAAAATGGAGAATTAGGAGAGACAGCATTTCGTGTGTTGGACTATTGGATGCAACAAGAAACTAAGGAGCAAGTAAAGGCTCGCCTCAATCAATTAGCCCTAGAAAAATACCGTGCAGTCGATGAAATGTTGAAGATTATACAGACAAAAGACTGTATTCGTGAACATCTTGTCGGGTATTTCGGGCAAAAATTGCAAAAAAAACCGGAAAAGTGTTGTGAAAATTGTGGAATCCATTATGATGAAATCAAGAAAGTACGCTTAACAACAGAGAAAAAAATAGAAATGATTTCGTGGGAACGTCGATTGCAGCTACTATTACTGGGTAATTAGACTAAAACTGACGGTCATTTACTTTTTTCGTAAAATTCGTCATAATAGAGTGACAAAAAGAGTAGTAAGGTTTGGGGGAAAGACAAATGAGTAAAGAAGATTATCGCGATAAAATAGAAGAACATCGTCAATCATTTGAAGATGAACAAAACGAACAGCAAACTTTGTCGAGAGTTTCCAGAATGAATAAAAATGGAGATAAGAAACAAAAGCCTAAAAATCCGAAACGGAAAACACCGTTAATGACGATTCTTTTTGTTATATTTATCCTTATTCCATTAACAATTCTAGTCTATTTTTGGAAGTTTTACGAGCCAGGGAAAACAATAGAGCAAGCTGAGAAAGATTCAGGTGAACAGGTCGTCGAAATGGATTCTTCAGAGGCATCTGCATCTGACAAGGACAAAAATAAAGACAAGGGCGAGCAAGCTGATCAAAAGTCAAACGAACCATCTAAAGAAAATGCTGATAAAGTAGCAGCTGACCAAAAAGCTGCTGAGGCAGCGAAAAAAGCTGAAGAGGCAAAAAAAGCGGAAGAAGCAAGTAAAGCGGAAGAAGCTCGCAAAGCTGAGGAGGCAAGAATAGCTCAGCAACAGGCCGAGGCAGCGAAAAAAGCTGAAGAGGCAAAAAAAGCGGAAGAAGCAAAACAAAATACTAAAGCAAGTACACATACTGTTAAAGCAAATGAGAACTTATTCCGTATTGCATTAAATCATTATGGTGATGGCAGTGAAGCGACTTTAGCTAAAATTCGTGCTGCCAATGGTATGTCTTCAAATACAGTTATGGTTGGGCAAGTAATTAAACTTCCTTAGACAAAAACCATATAATGGTCATATAGTTTAGCTAGTATAAAATAAAGGACAAACGTTCACACCAAAACGTACGTCTGATTTAGTAAAAAGACGATTCTTCATAGGAAACGAATCGTCTTTTTGCTGTCGTAAGGAGAAGTGAGGGAATGCTATATATAGGGCTATTGCTTATCGTAGTGGTCGTCTTTCTGATTTATATGTTGAAGGTGGCACATGAAAACAATGTTTTACATCACCAGCTACTATTAAAGGGAGCGCCGGAAAAACTACGTTTATTTTTTATTTCAGATGTTCATTTACGTAAAATTAATAAAAAAATGATTGCTCAATTAACAGGACATTTTGATGCTGTCATTATTGGTGGAGATTTAGCAGATAATCGCACACCCATTCCACGTATTCATGAGAATTTACAATTATTAACTTCTATTGGACCTACTTATTTTGTATGGGGAAATAATGACAGAGAAGTGGGAGAGGAGAGGCTTAAGAGCATATTGCAGCAGCATCATATTCAAATTATTGTCAATGATGCGGTGCTGTTACCAACGAAAAACCGTTTCTGGCTTAGTGCAATTGAGGATACAACAGTTAAAGAATATAGCTTTGAAAAAGCATTTGAAAAAGTAGAAGAGCATGATCTAGTTGCTTTTATTGCGCATAATCCAGGTGTTTTTGCGAAAGTCCGTGCCAAGTACCGTGCTGATTTAATGATGGGTGGACATTTACATGGAGGACAGATTCGATTTGGTCCATATGGTGTCCATCCTAATGGTTCTTATCGAGAGCGAGATGGTGTTATGACTTTAGTTAGTAATGGCTATGGAACTACATTATTGCCAATGCGACTTGGTGCCAAACCACAATGTCATATCATCGACATTGATATTTCGAGTAAATAAACAAACAAAACTTGCTAGAAGGCGTATAATAAAAAGGTATCGTCTATTTTAATAATGGATGTAAGCAAGGAACAGCAACTATAGCTGTCCATATTCGATTGGAGTGTCAAGAAATGCAGCAAGCAGATGCGATTATTGTTGGAGGAGGCCCATGCGGTTTAGCAGCAGCAATAGCTTTGCAAAATATTGGATTAAAACCCATCGTTATTGAAAAGGGAAATATCGTAAATGCGATTTATCATTACCCTACCCACCAGACTTTTTTTAGTACAAGTGAACGATTAGGGATTGGCGATGTGCCATTTATTATTGAGGGACGTAAGCCCAAACGGAATCAAGCCCTTGTATATTATCGAGAAGTTGTTCGATTAAAAAATATTCAAGTTAACCGCTTTGAAAAAGTGCAAAGTGTTGTGAAAAATAATGGTATGTTTACTGTTACTTCAGATAAGGATAGTTATGAAACGCCTTATGTCATTATTGCAACAGGCTACTATGATCATCCTAATTATTTAAATATCAATGGAGAACAATTACCTAAAGTTTTCCATTATTTTAAAGAGGGACATGAATTTTTTGATACGGATGTTCTTGTCATTGGGGGCAAAAATTCAGCTATAGATGCAGCGTTGGAATTAAATAAGGCTGGTGCTCGTGTTACGGTTGCCTATAGAGGACATGAATATTCTCCAAGTATTAAGCCATGGGTATTACCTGAATTTGAAGGAGTAGTCAAAACAGGAGAAGTTGACATGAATTTTAATACGAATGTGTTAGAAATACGTGAGCATGAAGTAGTCTTAGCAATAGATGGCCATGAAAAGGTGATGAAAAATGATTTTGTCTTTGCTATGACTGGCTATCATCCTGATCACTCCTTTATTAAAGCTATGGGCGTCAATATTGATGAAGAAACGGGTCGCCCTTATTTTACACCAGAAACGATGGAAACAAATGTGGAAGGATTGTTTATCGCAGGCGTCATTGCCGCGGGAAATAACGCCAACGAAATTTTTATTGAAAATGGACGTTTTCATGGGGATTGCATCGCACAAACTATCGCTCAAAGAAAAGGATAAAGGTGAGGCTGTATAGGCATGTAGCTTATACAGCCTTTTAGCAAGGGGGAATATGATTGATTGGTTTGTATTTGCTCTTCAGTTATTTAATAGGAAACTTCATGACAGCATTTTTCGTTGGAAAGATATATGGTGTTAATTTACAGGAAGAACGCAGTAAAAACTTAGGTGCGCGCAATGCGGGAAGCGTCCTTGGCAAGAAGGCCTTTTTTATGACATTTCTAGGTGATACCATGAAAGGTGCACTGGTGGTAAGTTTAGGGCGCTTATGGCATTTAGAAGAATGGGTCATTGTTAGTGGAGCAGCCTGTGTCATTGCAGGGCACTTATATCCATTCTGGCTGAAATGTAAAGGAGGAAAAGGAGTCGCAACTTTTATTGGAGTTGGCCTCGCTCTATCACCAAGCTTGTTTTTATGGATGATTGCAGGTACGGCGGCCGTGCTTATATGCACAAGGAGCTTAACATTAGGCATGGTTGGAGGTTTTATTTTTTATGTTGGCGCTATCATACAATCGGGTCAATTAGAGGCCTATGCACTTTTGATTATTGCAATCGTGTGTATGATCATAAGACATATGTCTAATATTAAGGAGTCATGGAAAAGAGGGAAGTAACGAGATGTATTGGTGTAAAATAGCTCAAACAAATGAAGAGTATGAGGCGATTGCGCGATTAAATTATGAGACATTTGTGGAAGAAATTCCACAGCATGAGCCCAATAAGCAAAGACTAAAAATTGACAGATTCCATCAGGAAAATACATATATAGTAGTGTATAAAAAAACAGAATTAATCGGAATGGTAGCATTTAGAGATCAAAGACCCTTTTCGATGGATGAAAAAATTGGTAAGGTAGAGCAATTTTTACCGGAAGAGATTTGTGGCAAGATTTGTGAAATACGTCTACTTGCTGTGAAAAAAAATTACCGAACTGGGCGAGTCCTATGGAGGCTCACACAAGCTTTAAACACATTTGCCTATGAAAAGGGCTACACCGCAGCCGTAATTTCAGGAACAACGCGTGAAGAAAAGCTCTATAAGCAAATGGGCTTTCAACAATTTGCACCAGCTGTTGGAGCAAAGGATGCACAGTTTTTACCAATGGTGCTTACTAGAGATGTATTTGAGCATGACCTACAACGTAGGCTTGCAAAAGATGACTATACTTTTTATCCTGGACCTGTTAAGCAATTGGAGACAATTGGTTATACCAATTTATCGCATCGTTCGTTAAATTTTAAGGCAATCTATGAACGAGTACAACAACAGCTACTACATTTAGCGAATACTAAGCATGTTGGAATAATCGTTGGAACTGGAACTTTGGCCAATGAAGTGATGCTTGCTCAACTACACGCTCAGCAACTAGGAAAAGGTCTTATTTTAACAAATGGAGAATTTGGTGAACGGTTAAGAAAACAAGCGGTCCGTTGGTCTTTAGATTTTGATGCAGCAGAACAACAATGGGGAACAATTTTTGATTACGAGAAAATAGCATCGTTGCTAAAAAATGGAGCATATCAGTGGATGTTGGTAGTGCATGGGGAAACCTCAACGGGGACTTGCAATGATTTAGAGAGTCTTGGTCATTTGGCAAAGTGTTATAATGTAAAACTTTGTGTAGATAGCATCAGTACGTTTGGGTCTATGCCATTTTCGTTACAGGACTGTTATTTAGCTACCGCAGTGAGTGGGAAAGCAATTGGGGCAATGAGTGGGCTAGCATTTGTATTTTCACAATATTTAGCACAATCCACCACTACATTGCCTGCATACTTGGACTTAGCAAATTACCACCAAGGCGCCATACCCTTTACGCTTCCAGCCGTATTGCTCGGAAATTTAGATGAGTCATTACAAGCCTATCCAGTCCGCTATGCGCAGCTACAGCAACGTTTTGAGGCGCTACTGCAGCTACCATATATGCACTTTCAATTACCAACAACTCAGTACCCAATGCTTATAACGATTCAACTGCCAGACACACTCTCAAACTTACACATCGATTTAGCCTTAAATGGACTTTTGGCTCATGGTGATAGCCCATATTTACGCCAAAGAGGATTCCTTCAATTCGCTGTCATTCAGCCCGATTTCGAAGACGCCCTTGTACGTCTTCATGAAGTGCTGCACTATTATGAACAAATAACCGAGGCATAAGCAAGTGCTCCATATGAATACATTGATTCTACAGGAAAAAATCCTTTAAATTTAAAGGTCTTCCAGTTGTGTTCAGTCCAATTAATAATTTTAATCGTGCCTTTTGACCATTGATACCCGTGGCAAATATTGCACCTAAGTCTTCCAGCATTTTACCGCCACCAACATATCCATAGACACCTTCTGCGATACCATTAAAGCAGCGGGAAACAAGGATTACAGGGATATTGCGTTGGATCAAGCTCTCAATGCCTTTTACAACAGAAGGAGGGACATTTCCTTGTCCTAATCCTTCAAGCACCACACCTTCATATTTACATGCGAGCACGACATCAAGTAAATCTTCTTCCATACCAGCATAAACCTTTAGCATAGCTACGCGTTTAGATAAACTATTAACGTCTACATATTGACGACGAATTGGCGCATGATGGAACAAAATACGTGATTTTGTAATAAGCCCGATTGGTCCATATTGTGGGGATTGGAAAGTATTGACTGAACTTGTGCTCGTTTTCGTTGTATTGACGGCAAGATGTACCTCATCATTCATAACAACTAGAACGCCTTTGTCCCGAGCTTCATCATCGACTGCTACTCGGATTGCCTCCATCAAATTATAAATGCCATCTGCTCCAAGCTCATTGGATGAGCGCATCGCACCTGTTAGTACGATGGGGATGGCTAAATTTGTTGTCAGCTCTAAGAAATAGGCAGTTTCTTCTAATGTATCTGTACCATGCGTAATAACAACACCGTCGATTTGCTGGGCTGTAGTTTGCTCCATAATCAAGTTGCGTAATAGAAGCATTTCTGTTGGCGTGATATGTGGAGAAGGTAGGTTAAAAGCTTCTATTTCAATAATGGTCGCCAATGAATTAAGTTTATTACTCTCTTTCATGAGAGGGTTTTCTTTGTTGGGCATAACTGCTCCCTCAGCACTCATCGCCATGGAGATTGTGCCGCCAGTATGAATTAATAAAATTGTTTTTTTCATGAAAAATAAAATCTCCTTTTAAAAAGTTTTTTTGTCATTACATGGTATAATAATAGCAGTCTATTGTTGAAAGGAGCCGGCATCATGATCATTTTATTATCTGCTGCCATTGCTCCCGGTCTAGCGCTTTTTAGTTATTTCTATTTGCGCAATCAAATGGCTACGGAGCCAAGAAGAACTTTATTGCAAACATTTTTATACGGTGCATTTTTAACGTTCCCGATTCTGTTTTTACAATATGTACTAACAGAGGAAGGAGTTTTTCGATATTTTTACCTTCAAGACGTTCTTTTTTCTAGTGTTATTGAAGAATTTTTTAAATGGTTTGTACTATTAATAGCCATCTACAATCATGTAGAATTCGATGATCCATATGACGGTATATTATATGGGGCAAGTATATCACTTGGTTTTGCCACAATTGAGAACGTACTTTATTTATTATCCTTTGGCTTGGACACAGCATTTATGCGAGCTCTATTACCTGTATCAAGTCATGCATTATTTGGCGTAGTAATGGGCTACTATTATGGACGTGCTAAGTTTTCAAAGCTTGCCAAGACAAAAGAAATGATTGCTATGGCGCTTTGTGCACCAATTGTACTTCACATTCTATACAATACAATATTATCATTTAAAGGTCACTGGATTTATTTAATGATTCCGTTTATGCTGTTTTTATGGTGGTTTGGCTTACGAAAAGTGAAACTAGCGCATTACCATCTGGTACAACATTTGCATATGCATAAAAAAATATAAAGCGTAGAAATCGTCAAGATTTCTACGCTTTATTCTTTTTTATCATGTATAAATTGCCTCATTTGTTTCAAGCTATAAAAAAAAGGAGTGATAAAAGTGCGTTTAGTAAGCATACTTTTTGCTTTGATATTAGGAATTAGTATAATTGCGATTCCTCAAAATGAAGTGATTGCATTTAGTGACCAGCAAATTACTCGTGGTGCCTATGGAGATGATGTCATTGAATTGCAAGCAAGGCTACAATACTTAGGTTTTTATAAGAGTAAAATTGATGGGAAATTTGGCTATAACACATACTGGGCATTACGTAATTTCCAAGAGAAATATGGTTTGCCAGTAGATGGTATCGCTGGAGCGAAGACCAAAAAAACTATAGCTGGTTATTCTGATTACGATGAAAAATGGGTGAAAGCGCAATTAAATGCTGGTAATCAATTTACCTATTATGGTGGTATTCCGCTCGATCAGCAAGTGAATAAAGGAACTAGTACAGGTAGTGGTGCTGGCAGTGGCGGAGGAAATAGTAGTGGTACTACTAATAACAATGGAACACAGACGCAAGTTCCTCCAAAATATACAGAACGTGATTTACAGTTAATGGCGAATGCTGTGTATGGAGAAGCTAGGGGAGAGCCGTATGAGGGACAAGTAGCAGTAGCCGCAGTTATTTTAAACCGTTTAGAAAGTCCTGATTTCCCAAATACTATTTCCGGAATTATATTTCAGCCTTTAGCGTTTACAGCGGTAGCAGATGGACAAATTTGGTTAGAGCCTAATGATAGAGCAAAAGAAGCTGTTATTGATGCAATGAATGGCTGGGACCCATCTGAAAATGCATTGTATTATTTCAATCCGAAAACAGCAACAAGTAAATGGATTTGGTCACGTCCGCAAATTAAACAAATTGGAGAGCATATTTTCTGTTCATAGAAAGGAGGAACTTAGATGAAAACTTGGCTCGTGGTCTTAACGATAGCTGTTATCGGGTTAGGGGCATATAGTATTGATTTACATGGAGATAAAGAAGATTTACAACGTACCGTATTAGCACAGTATACAGATAAGTTAACAGATGCATCTGAAAAACTATCTCATCTACAGCGATCAGTATCGCAGTCACTACTGTTTCAAGACGAGCAGGCAATTCACAGTGAATTAGATTCAGTTTGGCGTTTAAGCTCAGAAGTTCGTTCTTCAATTGCTAATATTCCGATAGGGCAAGAACTATCAAATGAATGGATGAATTATTTAGGGCGACTTGGCGATGAAGCGAAGAGAACAGCAAAGACAGGCGATTATGTAGCTTGGCGTGAAAAAATGCCACAGGTTTCTTCGAATTTACAAGCGCTGTCTGATGATTGGACAGCCGCAACTGTCGATTTTTATAAACATAATGGAAAAATGGATGTTTGGCTGCAGCAAGTGGATAATAAAAATCCAAACACAAACTTTGATAAAGTGAAGGACACGTTAAAAGGTTATGGAGAAAAGGATTTCCCGCTAACATTATCTGAGTCAGACTGGCAAAAAAAGATTGAGTTAAAAGCTTTACAGGATGCCGAAATTACGGAAAAAGAAGCGTTAGAAAAGGTGAAATATTTATTCCCAGTTATTAAAGACGCGACATTTACTGTAACAAAAAGTAGTGACACGGCACCGTATCCGTTCTATCACATACAATTCCACCAAGGAATTCGTTTAGGGTATGTGGATTTAACGGTAAAGGGAGGGCATTTACTGTCCTATTTAGTGGAACGTCCTGTTGATGAAGCGAAGCAGTCACAGGAGGAAATCCTCAAAAAAGCCGAAGAATATGTCAAAAAACTTGGCATGAAAGATGTAGCCTATGTGGAATCGCGCGAAAATCATCAGGCTTGGCACGTAACATTTGCCCGTGTACATCCAGGAGATAACGCATTAATTTATGCGGATGGTGTTCAACTTAAATTAGCTAAAGATACGGGTGAGTTGTTGGGTGCAAACGCGATGGAATACATTCAAGAAGAGAATATTAAAAAACAAACAGCAAAACCAATCGATTGGAAAACATTCTTCCAAGATGATATTCAAGTCCAAGAAGTAAAAAATATTTATACGGATAATGGGGAATTTGAACAACGTCTATGCTATGAGGTCATTGCATTGCGTGATGGTAAAACACAAGAGACATTTAGAATCGTCATTGATGCAGAAAATCATAATGTTTTAAAAGTGGAATATTTAACTTAATAATAAGAAAATACTACCAATTTTTATAGCCAAAATTAATATCTCATGAGATAATTAAACCATATTTTTCGTACGGGGAGATGCTCATGGAGATTAAAATTGGTACACAATTACAACTTGAACCTACTTATACAGAGCGTGTGGAGAAATTCCGCTGTAAGGTTGTAGAGCAACAAGATCATATTCTTTATATTGATTATCCAATTAATATGGCGACAAAGAAAACAGCATTTTTGATAGATGGCTCTGAATTTAGAGCAACCTTTCGTACCGAGGACAAACAATCATTTGCCTTTAATACAGAGGTAATAGGTCGTAAAGCGGGCCATATACCTATGATTATGTTGCATTGCCCAAAGCCAGAGGAATTTATCAAAATTCAACGTCGAGAATATGTCCGTGTTGAAACACCAGTGGATGTGGCCGTTCAGTTCAAGGATCACAAATATCAGTTAGTAGCTGCGGATATTAGTGCAGGAGGCTTAGCCCTCATTTTGAAAGGAGAAGTAGCTTTCGATGATGGCGATGAGGTGAAATTAACAGTTGCCTTGCCGTTTGTCAATGGGGATGTGAAATACGTAATAACAGAGGCAACTGTCGTGCGTATTTTTGAAAAAGATTCTAAACGAATTGCAACAATCCAGCTGACGGATTCAGATGATGTAGACCAGCAACATATCGTTCGCTTTTGCTTTGAGCGCCAGTTAGGCAATCGACGTAAAGAATTGAATCCATTTAATGCTTAATATGCCGCATAGTAATTTTTTAAAAGCCCTCTTCTAGCAGAGGGCTTTTTATAGGTTATATGATACAATATGAGGTGACAGAAAGTAGGGAAGAATATGAAGAAAAACATCCAAATTGCGATAGATGGTCCTGCTGGTGCCGGTAAAAGTACTATTGCAAAAATTGTTGCTGAGGCACTTGATTTTACTTACATTGATACAGGTGCAATGTATCGAGCAGTTACGTATAAAGCGATGCAACAAAACATACATTTAGATGATGAAGCAAAATTAGCGGAGATGCTAGCGGCTAGCACCATCGATTTAAAGCCATCTCCACAGGGGCAGCTTGTTTTTTTAGATGGTCATAATGTATCAGCCGATATCCGTTCAAATGAAGTCACTTCATCCGTTTCTCAGGTAGCTGCACATGCAAAGGTTCGTGAGTTATTAGTAGCTCAACAACAAAAGCTGGCAGCAAATGGTGGCGTCGTAATGGATGGCCGCGATATTGCAACACATGTATTGAAAAATGCAGAGCTAAAGATTTTTATGTCTGCAACGGTAGAGGAACGTGCAAGAAGACGATTCATAGACAATCAAAAAAGAGGAATCGACTCTTCGCTTGAAAAACTTCAGGAAGAAATTGCATTGCGTGATAAAAAAGATAGTGAACGCGAAGCATCACCACTTATTCAAGCAGAAGATGCCATATTTTTAGATACGACAGCATTGTCTATCGATGATGCAGCACAAGCTATTTTAAAATTAGCAGAAGAAAAAATGCTATAAATCCTAAAATTTCAGACATTTTTCGAATTTAAAGGATTTATTTTTGTCTTTGTCTTCAATATCGAATAAAATAGTAAGGGAAGATGCGAAGGAGGGTTACATATGTCTGAAGAAATGAACTATGCAGAACAAACGTTTAACGAGGGTGATATCGTCAAAGGTATTGCAGAGCAAGTTGATGAAAAAGCAGTATCTGTATCAATTCCGGGTGCACCATTTGATGGTATTATCCCAATCAGCGAATTATCAAGCTTACACATTGAGAAAGCTTCTGATGTCATCTCTGTTGGGGATGAGTTAGAATTGATGATTACAAAGGTTGAGGAAGAAAATTTTGTCCTATCAAAACGTAAAGTGGATGCTTTAAAAGCATGGGATACACTCGAGCAACAATTTACCGCAGGAGAAATTTTTGAAGCGGAAGTAAAGGATATTGTTAAAGGTGGTCTTGTCGTAGATTTAGGTGTACGTGGCTTTGTACCAGCATCACTTGTAGAAGACTACTTTGTCGATGATTTTGAGGGCTACAAAGGCAAATCATTAAGCTTCAAAATTGTTGAGCTTGATAAAGAAAAGAATCGTCTTATTTTATCTCATCGCGCAGTGGTTGAATCAGAAAAGGCATCACAAAAGAAAGACGTTATAAATCAAATCAAGGCTGGCGACGTTTTAGATGGTAAAGTACAGCGTTTAGCATCATTTGGGGCATTTATTGACCTTGGTGGTATCGATGGTCTTGTCCACATTTCACAAGTGTCTCACGAGCATGTGAGTGATGTAAGTGAAGTTTTATCAGAAGGACAAGGTGTAACTGTAAAAGTTCTATCTGTTGATCCAGAAAATGAACGCATTTCATTATCTATTAAAGAAACGATTCCTGGACCGTGGTCTAATATCGAAGAACGTGCAGCTAAAGGTACGATTTTAGAAGGTAAAGTGAAGCGTCTTACATCATTCGGCGCATTTGTGGAAGTTTTCCCTGGTGTTGAAGGATTAGTGCACATTTCGCAAATTGCTCACAAACACATTAATACACCACATGAGGCATTAAAAGAAGGACAAGAAGTACAAGTAAAAGTCCTTGATGTCAATGCTGAGGACGGTAGATTAGCGCTAAGCATTAAAGAATTACTTGAAAATCCAGAAGCAGAAGAAGTGATCGATTACGAATTACCTGAAGAAAACACAGGCTTCTCATTCGGAGACGTAATTGGCGATCAATTAAAAAATTTTAAATAAGAAGAACGCGAGGATACAAGATTGTATCCTCGCTTTTTTGTTGGAGTAATGGAATTCGAAAGTGACGGATAGAACCTTTGGATTAAATAGTAGATAGGATTCAAAAAGCAAAGGATTTATCCTCAAAAAGCCTTCACACATGCTCTCAAAATACATGAAAAAACCGGGAAAATAAATCGTTTGGATTGTTAAAGCCATACATAGCGTTCTACTTTATGGATATGATATGATATAATGGCATTTTTCGTGTATAATAGCGAAAGACAAGAAGTTGGAAGGATGAAGTACAGATGACGAAACCAGTAGTAGCCATCGTAGGTCGTCCGAACGTAGGTAAGTCGACGATTTTTAACCGTATCGTTGGAGAGCGTGTGTCTATTGTGGAGGATATTCCAGGCGTAACACGTGATCGTATTTATAGTTCGGCAGAGTGGTTAACACATGATTTTAATATTATTGATACAGGTGGGATTGAAATTGGGGACGAGCCGTTTTTAGAGCAAATTCGTCAACAAGCCGAAATCGCCATTGAAGAAGCAGACGTTATTATTTTTATGACAAATGGTCGTGAAGGGGTAACCGCAGCCGATGAGCAAGTAGCTAAAATTTTATACAAAACTAAGAAACCAGTTGTTTTAGCAGTCAATAAGATTGATAATCCTGATATGCGTGAAATGATTTATGATTTTTATGCATTGGGCTTCGGTGAGCCTTGGCCAATTTCTGGCTCTCACGGCTTAGGGTTAGGGGATTTATTAGACGAATGTGCGAAACATTTCCCAAAAGAAGATGAAGAGCAGTACGGAGATGATGTGATTAAATTCTCATTAATCGGTCGTCCAAATGTAGGGAAATCATCTTTAGTGAATGCTTTCTTAGGTCAAGATCGAGTGATTGTAAGTAATATTGCAGGGACAACACGTGATGCAATTGACACACCTTATGCGTATGAAGATCAGGAATATGTCATTATTGATACTGCAGGTATGCGTAAAAAAGGTAAAATTTATGAGACGACAGAGAAATATTCAGTTTTGCGTGCGTTACGTGCGATTGAACGTTCAGACGTTGTGTTAGTGGTACTGAATGCGGAAGAGGGTATTCAGGAGCAAGATAAGAAAATTGCTGGGTATGCACATGAAGCTGGAAAAGCAGTGGTGATTGTTGTCAATAAATGGGATGCTATCGAGAAAGACGAAAAAACGATGAATGTTTTTACGCAGCAAATTCGTGAGCATTTCCTATTTTTAGACTATGCACCGATTATTTTCGTATCGGCGAATACAAAACAGCGTGTTCATCAGATTTTACCAATTATCCAACGTGTCAGTGAGAATCATGCGATGCGTATTCAATCTTCTATTTTAAACGAAGTCATAGAGGATTCTGTAGCACGTAATCCTGCGCCAACCGATAAAGGTCGTCGTTTACGTATTTACTATGCTACGCAGGTTGCGATTAAACCACCAACATTTGTGGTATTTGTCAATGAACCTGAGCTTATGCACTTCTCCTATGAACGTTTCTTAGAAAATCGTATTCGTGAAACATTCGATTTTGAAGGAACACCGATTCGTTTAATTACACGAGCACGAGCTTAAAGTTATAGTCATACACATACAATACGCCAACCCGACATATTTGTTGGGTGGCGTCTTTTTACAAGAAAAAATTAGTGTAGACAACCCACTATAAGGGAGGATTTTTTATGGAAAAAGTTTGTGTGTTAGGAGCAGGCTCTTGGGGGTCTGCGCTGGCAATGGTACTAGCGGAAAATGGCCATGATACGCTTGTATGGACACATCGAGCTGAACAGGCAGAAGAAATCAACCGTATGCATACTAATAAAAAATATTTACCTGAAACGGTATTGCCAACAAATTTACATGCTACGAGTGATATTGCAAAGGCAGCAACACATGCTGAAACAATCGTTGTGGCTGTGCCGACAAAAGCAATTCGTGAGGTTTGTGAAAAATTGACGGCTGAATTAACAAAAAAAGTTTTATTTGTACATGTTTCAAAAGGAATTGAACCAGATTCTTTAAAGCGAATTTCTGAAATATTAGCAGAGAGCCTACCTGCTGAAAAAGTGGATGAAATTGTAGTGCTTTCAGGGCCGAGTCATGCGGAGGAAGTAGTTCTTCATCATCCTACAACAGTTACAGCTGCATGTGCAGACATAGACGCTGCTGAAAAAGTACAGGATCTATTTATGAACCAATTCTTCCGTGTTTATACAAATGACGATGTGATCGGTGTAGAAATTGGTGGGGCACTGAAAAATGTTATCGCTTTAGCTGCAGGCATTACAGATGGCTTGAATTATGGTGATAACGCGAAAGCGGCATTAATTACGAGGGGGCTTGCGGAGATTACTCGTTTAGGTGTAAAAATGGGTGGTAATCCATTTACGTTCTCAGGCCTTACGGGCATGGGAGATTTGATTGTAACGTGTACAAGCGTTCACTCAAGGAACTGGCGAGCAGGGAATATGTTAGGGCAGGGCATGAAGTTACAAGAGGTTCTTGATCAAATGGGAATGGTTGTAGAGGGAGTCCGGACTACAAAGGCCGCCTATCAATTAGCAGAGAAGTATGGTGTGGCAATGCCTATTTCTACGGAGCTTTATAGCGTACTCTTTAATGATGTAGAGCCGAAAGTGGCTGTTGATGCACTTATGATGCGCATGAAAAAACGTGAAATTGACGAGATGAAGCATTAATATTATTTTTATGATTAAATTTGTCATGAAACGGACATAAATAAGGTGTCTTAGTGAATCTACTGAGACACCTTATTATGTGCTATTAGTTGAATAGTGAAAGCATTTTAAAAGGTTGTCCATTTCTTGATAGTTATGGGACAACTATTTCTTTTTAACAAAGGCACATAGTATAATATACTTTGATTGTGTCTTGACATAGAAAGAAAGGTGGTTATTTGAAATGGGCCCGTTAGCTCATATGCCTGCTTTAGATGTAATGTGGGTATCGTTTTATTGTATAGGTTTTATGATTATATCAGTCGGCTTAATTTATTTAGCTCGTAACAAGATTTCAAATGTATTTTTACGAACAATCGTAAATTTATGTGCATACATACTGTTTGGACTTGGCACATTTTTAATGGTACTTATAGTTGCCACTTGGCCAGCATAATAAATAACGAGGTGTCAGTAACATGAAAAAACTAAGTGCTTTTCTGTTGGTAATTGCAACCGCCATATTGTTAGTCGGGTGTGCGTACCCAGAAGACGAGAAAAGGGCGAAGGTTACGCCTGATGTGGACCAACTAGCAGCTGTTCAGCGTGCTGTTAATGAATACCGGGAAGCAACTGGTGGGCTAGTACCCATTAAAAATAGCGAATTAGATACAGATTTATATATCAAATATTTAATCGATTTTGAAAAGCTTATGCCGAAGTATTTGTCGACGATCCCTGGAAACGCCTATGAAAAAGGCGGTATATATCAGTATATTATTTGGGATCCAGAACATGATGCGACCGTTAAACTAGTAGATTTAAATGCTGCAGAGCGTATTCGTGAAATAGGTATTCGGAAACTATCTACACAATACTTACCAATAACAGGTTCAACATCTGATAATGTGTACCAAATTAATTATAAGGATTTGGGCTATAAAACAGAGGTTACTGTGAAAAGTCCCTATTCTGGCGTCGAATTGCCACTCTTTATGACTGGAGACGGTGAATTGCATGTAGATTATTCCATTGATTTAGGGCAACTTCTAAAAGAAGACAAGCCAGATGTCAAACCAGGTGATGATATTCGCCAATTACTTGTCGATAAATTTCCTGTAGTACCTGCCTACTCTGTTCCGTATACAGTGGATGAGAAAGGTGAGCCGGTTTATGATATGGACACTTATAAGGCAGATGTCAAGAAGGCCCAAGAACGACAAAAACAAGAGGCCGAAGCCGCCAAGAAAAAAGAAGAATAATAAAACAAGCTCCTTACATTTGTGAGGGGCTTTTTCATATTTGTCTACAAGCTCGCATATAGTGAAAAAGCGTAGATAAAGGAGGCAGAAACCTTGAGTGAAGCAGTATTTAGAGAAATTGCAGAGCGAACAAATGGCGATGTTTATATTGGTGTTGTCGGTCCAGTACGTGTAGGTAAATCAACATTTGTAAAAAAGGTAATGGAATCCGTCGTGTTACCAAACATTGTGGATGAAACAGAAAGAATGCGAGCACAGGATGAGTTGCCACAAAGTTCTCCAGGGCCAGTCATTATGACCGCTGAGCCGAAGTTTGTGCCTGCTCAAGCAACCCGTATTGTGGTCGGTGATGATGAAATGCCATTTCAAATTCGTTTAGCAGATTGTGTGGGTTATATTATCGAAGGAACAAAAGGCTATGAAGATGAAAATGGTCCGAAATTTGTTCATACTCCTTGGCATACAGAGCCTATTCCGTTCCAGGAAGCAGCGAAAATAGGTACGGATAAAGTAATTCGCGATCATGCGAATATTGGAATAGTAGTGACGACTGATGGAACAGTTAACGGTATTAGTCGTCGAGCTGCAGAGAAGGCAGAAGAAGAGATTGTTGAGCAATTAAAAGAAATTGGCAAGCCTTTTGTCATATTACTTAATTGCCAAATGCCTGCTAGAGAAGAAACTGTTCAACTGCGTAATGAGTTGTTTGAACGTTATAATGTTCCTGTTATCGCCATTTCAATTGATCAAATGAGAGAAGCGGATATTCAGTATATTTTACAAGAGGCACTATTTGAATTCCCAATCCGGACAATTGAAGTGGAGAAGCCAGATTGGTTAGACGTGCTAGATGCCTCACATCCATTAAATGTTGCACTGATTGATTCGATGGAAGAGGTACTTTCTTCTGTTATGAAAATTAGGGATGTGCAACAAGCATCTGACGCTTTTAAAGCTATTGATTTTATAGATCAAAGTGAAGTAGTTCATGTAGATGCGGGTATTGGAACAGCTGTAATTCGTGTGTCCTTACAGGGTGAACTATATAAATCGGTTTGTAATGAATGGTTAGAGGAACCGATTGAAACGAAAAAAGATTGGCTACTATTTATTAAGGAAGCCGCTGAGGCAAAAGAAGCTCAAAAACGCTTTAAAAGTGCCATACATGATGCGGATATGACAGGTTATGGTGTTACATTACCAATGATGCAGGAATTTGAGCCAACAGCTCCAGAATTAATTAAGCAAAATAATTTCTTTGGTGTACGAATGAAAGCGAAGGCGCCATCTTATCATATTATTCGTGTCGATATGGATTCAGAATTTGCCCCATTAATCGGCTCTGAGTTCCATAGTCAGCAACTTTTAAAAGATTTGAACCATGCTTATTTACATGATCGTGATGCTCTATGGAATACACAGCTATTTGGAACACCATTACATGAAGTATTAAAAGAAGGTATTCGCTATAAAATGGATGCAGTTCCACCTACTGCCAAAAAACGTATGCGTCAAACGATCGAACGTATGGTAAATGAAGGGGATCGTGGGTTAGTTACCTTTATTTTATAGTGATAAAAATTAAAAAGAAGTGTAAAAAAATAGGTAAAGGGCTTTTCGTTTTTATGCGAAAAGTCCTTTTTTTTGATTTTTTGGGTGAAAAACTGATTTTTTGGTTATAATCATGAATGAATACAGTTGCGTAGCGGTTTTCTATGTGTTACTCTTTTTACAGAATTGGTTCATGACCCTTTGAGAGGAGGTGAATGGTGTGAATAAAACAGAATTAGTAAACTCTGTTGCTGAAGCTGCAGGTCTTTCTAAAAAAGACGCTTCTAAAGCAGTTGAAGCTGTATTTGATACAATTCAAGATGCTCTTGCAAAGGGTGACAAAGTACAATTAATTGGTTTTGGTAACTTCGAAGTACGTGAACGTGCGGCTCGTAAAGGTCGTAACCCACAAACTGGTAAAGAAATCGAAATCGCTGCTAGCAAGGTGCCTGCTTTCAAACCAGGTAAAGCGCTTAAAGACGCGGTAAAATAATACACGTCTAGTAGTTACATAGAGCAGTCTTCATGTTAACGAACATGGAGACTGCTCTTTTTAACGTCAAGTATTAATACATAATCATATAAAAGCTAGATTTGCTAACTTGCAACAAATTTTTTGTGAAACAAGTAAGTCATTTTGCGCTTACCTTTTGGATGTGCTACGATGCATAGGGAAATGTGTAATGTTTTGATATGCAGGAGGTTTTTTTGAATGTCGAATATAGATTTATTAAAAATAGAAGAAGCCGTTAAAATGATTTTAGAGGCGGTAGGTGAAGACGTAAATCGAGAAGGTTTATTAGATACACCAAAACGTGTTGCCAAAATGTATGCTGAGATGTTTAGTGGCTTACATGAGGATGCTAAAGACTATTTTAGAACAGTGTTCCACGAGGATCATGAAGAGTTGGTTCTTGTCAAAGATATTCCTTTTTATTCGATGTGTGAGCATCATCTAGTTCCGTTTTATGGAAAAGCACATGTCGCTTACATACCGAATGACGGCATTGTGGCAGGGCTAAGCAAATTAGGTCGTGCAGTAGAAACAATTGCTCGTCGACCACAGTTGCAAGAGCGTATTACGTCTTCAGTCGCTGATACAATAATGGAAATGCTAGCACCAAAAGGGGTTTATGTGGTGATTGAAGCTGAGCACATGTGTATGACCATGCGCGGGCTGAAAAAACCAGGCTCCAAAACCGTAACATCTGTAGCAAGAGGTGTTTACGAGGAAGATGAAGTGAAACGTAGAGAAGTTCTATCATTTATTCAAATGTCTTAAATTGCTTGTCTAATTATGTTATGATGAACTAAGAATTTGTCGGATTTAAGGAGTGTACAAGAATGTCACAAGATTATATTGTTATTCAAGCTGAAGAAGATGGTGTACATGTCATTGGTTTAACGCGTGGAACAGATACAAAGTTCCATCATTCTGAAAAGTTAGATGCCGGCGAAGTTATGATTGCTCAATTTACAGAACACACTTCTGCGATGAAAATTCGAGGGAAAGCACAGATTCATACAGCACATGGTGTGATTAATAGTGAAGCAAAAAAATAATAAATAGACAAGATATGGTTTCATAATAGTTTTTATCCGTGCCATTTAGGCACATATAAATGAGTTAGATGTGAAAAACTAATTATATGGGCAGTAGCATTCCCACCTCATGGGAAAGCTTTACTGCCTATCCTCTTGAAGTAAGCAAAATTTTTTTATTCCGCATCGTTGCGTATGCTATAATGACTCAGTAAGCAAACGTTAAGACTAAGATAGGATTAACGTATTTGAAAGTGAAATGGAGTAAGGTCTATGAATGCAACATACATTCAAAATTCAATTGCCCAGTTAAAAACAGAGATTTTCATGGATGTTCGTCATAGAACTTTGCAAAAATACACAGGAATGCCTGTGCTAGATGAAAATCAATTGTTTTATTTGTTAGTCCCATTTTTGAATGGTGAAGTGTGGCAACAGGAGCAACAAGAGGCTGCCATTACTGTTGGCATTGTGTATGCGGCATTGGCGGCACACGATCATATAAAAGAATTAGATGCTACTTCTAAAGAACAGCAGCTAACGGTATTAGCTGGGGATTTTTATAGTGGTCGTTATTACGAAATATTAGCAATGTCTGGAAATGTCGAATTGATACGAAAATTGTCACAAGGAATTGTGACACGATGTGAAAACCAGATAAAGGTTTATGAGGCTGAACAAAGAACGATCGAGCAATGGTATGCTTCGATGTGCAATATTGAATCAGGATTAATTGCTCAATTTTTCGAGCTTTATTCTTTTAGTGAATATATACCGTTAATGGAAAAAAGTTTATTGATTTTACGTTTAGAAAAAGAAATGACAGCTTATCAACGTGGACAATCGTCTTTAATAGGTAAGGCACTTGAAGAAAGTGTTCAACGTCATGGTACAACTTTTCATAGCGTCATCAAGCAGAAAATAGTGCATTTAAAAATAGAGCTGTCAAAGATGGTGGAGAATGCATCATTTTTACAAAATGATGTGAAACGAGCTTTACATGCACATGTAGAGGCTTCTATTGCTTCTACTAACGGATAAGAGAGGTTTTCAAAATGGCTAAAACGAAAGCAGAGCATGTTCATGAAGTATTTGAGAGTATCTCGGATAATTATGACAAAATGAACGGTGTTATTAGTTTCCAAATGCATATTGGTTGGCGTAACGATACCATGAAACACATGGCTGTCAAACCGGGATCAAAGGCATTGGATGTTTGCTGTGGTACAGCAGATTGGACGATCGCATTGGCTGAGGCAGTTGGAGAAAGTGGAGAAGTTAAAGGACTCGACTTTAGTCAAAACATGCTTAAAGTTGGCGAAAAAAAAGTACAACCATATCCGCAAATTGAATTGATTCATGGAAATGCTATGGAATTACCTTTTCCAGATGATACGTTTGATTATGTGACGATTGGTTTTGGTCTACGCAATGTACCAGATTATTTGCAAGTATTAAAGGAAATGCACCGTGTCGTAAAACCAGGTGGTATGGTTGTATGTTTAGAAACATCTCAATCTGAAATTCCTGGTTACCGTCAATTATTCCGTTTTTATTTTAAATATATAATGCCGATATTTGGTAAAATATTTGCGAAAAGTTATAAGGAGTATTCTTGGCTTCAAGAATCTGCGAATGATTTCCCAGGTATGAAAAAGTTAGCGGCATTGTTTGAGCAGGCAGGATTAGAAAAAGTAACGTACAAAGCATACAGTGGCGGGGCTGCGGCAATGCATATAGGCTTTAAAAAGATACGTTAATGGGGGAAGGTTTTCACACGTGGAAAAGATGAAGTTAAAACTACTCTATTCCGATTTGAAATCAGATATCGATATCATTGAACGAGAGTTAGAAAATGCGGTGGACTCATCTTCATATTTGATCAACGATGCTTCTCTCCATTTATTACAAGCTGGTGGCAAACGTATACGACCAATTTTTGTATTACTAGGTGCAAAATTTGGTGAATATGACATTGAGAAGATGAAGGATGTTGCAGTCCCTTTAGAACTCATTCATATGGCATCACTTGTCCATGATGATGTTATTGATGATTCCAATATGCGAAGAGGACGCCCAACTGTCAAAGCGCAATGGAATAACCGAGTAGCAATGTACACGGGCGATTTTATTTTTGCACGTGCTCTCGAATATATTACAAAATTAGAAGACCCACTAGTTCATCAAATTTTAGCACGTACCATGGTTGAGATTTGTAACGGTGAAGTTATTCAAATTGAAGATAAATTTAGACTAGATCAAGGTTTAAAAGATTATTTTAGAAGAATCAAACGCAAAACAGCTTTACTCATTTCCTCAAGTTGTGAGTTAGGGGCTGTGGCGGCAGGCGTTGATGCTAAAACTGTACGTCATTTAAAGCGCTTCGGCTACTTTGTGGGCATGAGCTTCCAAATTATCGACGATGTTTTAGATATAATGGCAACAGATAAGGAGCTAGGAAAGCCAGCGGGTAGTGATTTACTACAAGGCAATATTACCTTACCGATTCTCTTGTTAAAGGATGATCCGGAGATGCAGCCTTATTTAGTAAAAGTATTTGCCGGTACATTAACAGAAGTCGAACGTCAAAATATGTTGCACTATGTGCGTAAATCTCATGCAATTGAGCAAGCTAATCGTATGAGTGATAAATACTTGAAAAAAGCTTTACAAGAAATAGATGCCTTACCAAAACATCCCGTAAAGAAAAAGCTACGTGATGTCGCATTGTTTATGGGTAAGCGCAAATTCTAGCTTTTTGTTGTACAAAGTCGCGTTTTTTGTTAATATTTATCGGTAGGTGTAAAACCTGTTAGAAGAACTTAAGGAGTGTTTTAAACATGGCAATTGAACAAACTTTTTTAATGGTTAAGCCAGATGGCGTTGAGCGTCAAGTAGTTGGAGACATCGTTGATCGTTTTGAACGTCGCGGTTTTGTAATGAAAGGTGCTAAATTAATGGTAATTCCAAAAGAATTAGCAGAAAAGCACTATGCTGAACATGCTGAGCGTCCATTCTTTGGGGAACTAGTTGATTTCATCACTTCTGGTCCTGTATTCGCTATGGTATGGGAAGGCGAAAACGTAATTAAGCTTGCTCGTACAATGATGGGAGCAACTAAACCTGAGGAATCTAACCCAGGTACAATCCGTGGTGACTATGCAACAACTGTTTCTCACAACATCATCCACGGTTCTGACTCTCTTGCTTCTGCAGAGCGCGAAATCGCTTTATTCTTCGGTGAAGATTTAGTTTAATTCGTTAAAGATCGGACTATACTCGGATAAAACACCGAATTGTACAAAAGCATACTCGCTATAATGGCGGTTAACCCTCTAACTATTACAGTTGGGGGGCTTTTTGTTGTCTTTTAATAAAGTTGATTCAAACGTTGATTTAAGTTTATTCGATATTAACTCCAGGCGTAAGTCTACCGATAAATTCGGTTTCAACGAGGAATCGAATACTAGAAATATTAAAGTCAATCACGCAATGAAAATTGTTAATCAGCAGTGGAAATTGCTCGGGCTAAGACCTCGTACAATTGACAGTTATAATTACAACTTTTCGAAGTTTGTCGAAGTAACTAACGTTGTCTATCTACATGAAATCAATAACGATAAAATTTACGAATATTTATTTTCTTTTAAAGACGTTAGAGATACAACGCTAAAAGGTCGACTAAAGCAGATTAGCGCGGTTCTAGCGCGTTTTTATGATAATGGCTGGTTAGCGTCGGTTTTTTGGAAAAGCATTAAAATAAAGGTCGACACGGCCTTTAAAGAGGCTGCTACGGAAAAAGAATTATCGTTACTTATTTCTTTGCTAGATAAGTCTACTTTCAGTGGGTTCCGAGATTCTATTGCTATCTTATTGCTTTATAAAACTGGGATCAGGATTAAAAGTTTAGGTTTATTGCGTGAGAAGAATATTGATTTTGAAAGTAAGACGCTTATTTTACCTGGTGAGATTATGAAAAGTCATCGCACTTTAATGCTACCTATCGATGATGAGATATGCGCTTTATTGAAGGAATTAATAAGTGTAAACAATGATATTAGGAAAGAGCATCGTCAGAAAAACGATTATATTTTTGTATCAAATATTGGAATCCCCATTTCTAATTCTGTTTCTCCATCTAATTTAATTTCCAAAAATTTGTGGATGTACAGTAAGCGTTGGGGTCTTAAAAATGTTAACCCGCATTCAATAAGGCGCCTTTACGGTCAGAACCTTTTAAAACGAGGTGCAGATGTAAATTTAATTTCACACGCCTATGGTCACAGTGATTTGAGTACGACTTCTCGCTATCTAGGATTGGATACATCTACAGTTGTACGAAATTTACGTGATTATTTATAAAAAGATAAAAGCCGCTAGTGCGACAACACTAACGACTTCTTAAACGATTACACTATCGCTGGCAGGCAAATAGTGTTCACCCATAACTGAATATGAGCGATTATATGCCTTCATTTTACCTCGGAAATTCGTAAAATGCAAAGGCCTGCTTTCCTATTGTCTTTTTTAGGAACGCTCACTGACGAGGAGCCGTTTAAGCGTCATTAAAAAACACGTCAGGTTACGCCGAGCCAACGCAGGGAATTCGGATATATCGCAAGACAAGCCGTTTCCTGTTACGGTTGCGATGAATTGGTGAGCGCCACCATTTAAGGGCGCGGCATGGTTTATCGGCTAGGGTAAGCATGTGCAAGCGGACAATCAGCGTGCAAATACGCTCAATTAAGGACTACCACACGTCTAGGACGATAAAAAGACGAGTACATACGGATAGAAATATCCCAACCTAACAGGAGCATACGAGAAACCCAGGACGTCACTATGAAGCTGAAATATGCGGTTGTTACTTATTGTTGCTATTCGCGTTTTTCTACGTGTCTAGCGATTATAGGTAACCACTATGCCCAATTTCCCGGAGTGAGCAGCTATTCTGATGAAAATGGGTGCGATTGTCAAACTCTATTTATGCAGATGGATTTAAATATATTATAATAAAAAAAATGGTATTTGGGAGATGGTTATTATATATAATAGGAAATTCTTTTTGGGAGTATCGGGCTTTATTTATATAGTATGTTTAATGAAAATGTTTGAATATTTCGACCTAAGTAATACCTTCTATAAAGCTTGTGGAAGCATTGTGAAGGCATATAATTTACATCATAATCCTTTAGTAGTATTAACAGTTTTTCTAATCGCATCTGCAGCAATATTTTTGGCTCTTTCTATTGAAATATTTATGAAACGCTTTAAAGAGAAAGGGTATAAAGAATACAAAAGTATAGCAGGTGTATCTTCTATACTGCTTTGGTTATACATAACGGCATTAATAACTACATCCGCAAATAACATTGGTCCAATGCTTTTTGGTGGGGTGTTAGCGTTGTGGATTACTCTTTTACAAGATGATCAAAAACACAAAAAAAGTTAACAAAGTGCAACATTGTCAAATCGTTATGTTGTGACTACTGGGAACGGTCGCTTTTTATCTACTTAAATGCTACTGAAAAATCAGCGCCAAGCCGTTTTCCTTATCTCGGCATCATGATGGGGGATGACAAAAATATATCAAGTAATAATTACAAAATACTTATTTGAAATAATATATAAATTTGTATAATAAATGTAAAGGGGTGATTCATATGTTTTTGGGGTATAAATCAGTAGAAGAATATAAAAGAGATCATGTAGAAAAAGTTACAATTGATGAAATAGTTGAGCTAAAGCAAATAAATAAAAAAGCAAGGCGTTGTAAAAATTGTAGTACATTAATAAAATATGATTCAGAAGGTAATAAAGCTTGGTTCTATATTGTTGATCCCCATCCAGATGCAATGGAATTTATGGAGTACCATGCAATGGAATTTTGTACAAAAGAATGTGTAGTTGAATATTTCACCTCTGAATTTAATAAACCATTCGATATATTCTTGGAAGAATTTAATGGGAAACTAGATAAGCACCATGCTGAAATAATTCAATTAATAGAAGAATCGCTATAATATAGAAGGCGCCTAGCTATATACTAGAGCGCTCTTTCTTCGTCATATTTTGTTGTTGAGCAAGTAGGTTTAGGCTTAGGCAAACACCTAGCGCATATTTAAGCCATCTATTACATATTAGTACTAAAAGCAGCAAAGGACGGTGCAGAATGAGGTACAACGAAGAAAAAATAAAAGAACTTGCTGAGAAGGTTCGAATAATATCAGAGAAGTCTGGCTACCCGACAATGCCGAAAAAGAATAGGAAAAAGAAAAAAGTAAAGAACGTTATAGATGGAAACGAAAGCACTGCCAATTAGTCAGAGCATGTAAGATTGATAGAGATGCGGTAATCGATGTACAATAAGGCAAAGCTGGACAAGTTTGCGGAGAGTGTTCGTAAGCAAACGGAGAAGTACGACATCCCTACTGCTCCAAAAAAGAAGAAGAAAAAGAAAAGCAAATAAAAAGAAAGACGATTGCCACTATTGAACTGCACCCCAATTGTTAGACTCATCTAACAATTGGAGGTGTAGTTTTTTTATGACGAAATTTACAAATGAACAAAAACTCGATGCCGTTATGCGCTAT
>NZ_JBNFXM010000011.1:0-116497 GCF_049943995.1 Lysinibacillus sp. VIII_CA | reverse complement strand
ATCAGTAAACGTTGGTTTTCTTTGCGTAATCGAGCTAGTTCGTTATCTTCTTCAGAGCGATTATCTTTGGCAGCGAATGAACCGGTTTCTTGATGGTTTTTAATCCAACGGTCTAAAGCCGAAGGCGTTATATCGTACTCTCTGGCAATATCTGCACGGGATTTTCCATTTTCATAAAGTTTTACTAATTGCAATTTAAATTCAGATGTAAAAGTTACGTTGACGTGACACTGTAGCACGCTCCTTTAAGTTGGTAGTCTAAGTGTACTAGCCCTTATTTTTTATGTCCAACTTAGTGTAGCCGATTCAATCTTTTAATAATCAACGCATACATATATTACCTTATAATACAGAAGATTTATCAAATGTATTTATAAAAGATGTATTAAAAACTGAATGAAAACTTCACATTAACCCTTCTATTATAAAAGCCAGTTATAAAACGATACTGGGCGTTCTCTATTTGATGTTTCTTCTATAATTGATGATTTAGTCGACTTACTACTTAAACGCTTTACAGCCTTACTATATGCCCCTACAAATACAGCTCTTAATTTAATAGTAACTGTCCGTTCTGTAGATTTCTCATCTTGTGGAAGTTTTTGCCCCCCATAATTCAGAGTTCTATTCGCAAAGTACATTCGATACATCCTTCGGACTTTGCGTCTGGCATAATAAAAAGCCACACCAATTGGGTGTGGTTGATTAAATATGTACTATTTAATTAATGCTATAGCAGAAATAATAGTTCCAACAATAGTTATGATTATTGAAAGTCTATCTTTACTTTCTTCAACGTTATTTTTCAATATATTTTTTAAAGCTCTTATTAATTTTGTAAATTCATATAAGGTTGGAATCCAAAAGATAGTGAACAGAAACACTAAAATATAGTTATTTAACTCATTTAATTGTCCACCACTATTAATAAATTTATGAACTTCTAAAATAATAGTAAAAATAATTGCATAAGGAAGAAAGAAACGTACTATTTTAAATACACTAAAGCCGATAATTTCAGGTTTACTGAAGATATAAATACCCTCAATAAATAAGACTAAAGCAATAATAAGTATTACCATTTCACTGGCGCTAAAGTAATTAAAAACATCTGCGAAAATTCTATTATTTTCAATACACAATTTAGTTGATACTAAAGCAAAAACAATAGACAATCCTAACAATATTATAAATTCTGCCATGTTCTGAATACGTATATTTTTAAATATCATAACTCTTCTTTGCATAACAATTCTCCAATTTACACTTACTTTAATAGTTGATAATGAAGTAGAAACTATCTTGTTAGATTTGGCTTATCACTACTATTTTATTTAAAATGGCTAATCATCTTCATTTACTGTTAACGATGCAGTTTCTTTTATTTTTGATTCTTCTTTTTTGTTGTTAGCAGAATCATCATATATATAGTTGCCTTTTTTATTCTTTATTACATTTACATAATGATTTAAAAAATTTACTGCTTCATTTTTTGGACTATCTCCCAAATAAAACGATTCTTCTCTTAAACCTTTAATATTTATCTCTTCTTTTTCACATAAACGTTTTTTGAGCTCTTCAAATAAGCCTAATTCTTCATATTTCTCAATTATCCCTTTTAGATCAGCAATATAAGAATGTATAGGGTATCCCATATGATATGTGATTGTTGTTTCTCCAAAACTTGATAATTCTTTAGTGGTATCTATGAGTTCCCACCCCTTTGCTAAATAAGAATCTACAAAATTAGCATCCATTGTTTGAATTCTACAATATTTTGTCATAAAAATAGCTCCCTCCTCATTTTTTACATTCACATTTTTATTATTTAAGTCGTTATTAAAACCTATTTGGATGTTTAAATTTCCAGCTATTTCTAGTCCCTTTTCAAGATACTCATCTAAGGGCATTTTTGCAACGGTATGGTCAGCTTCAAGCTCTCTTATACTCCAAGATTTCTTTACAAGATAGCGATGTTGACTCTCAAATAATTCTCTATTAGAATATTTCAATCGATCTTCATCTGTTGTTTCTCTTCCTAAATACATAATAATTTGGATAAATTTTATTTCATCAAATGATAGTTGATTTACATACTTTTCTAGCTCTCTACTTGCTTCAGTGCTTCTGCTAGTTCGTCTATTACAAGCAAGTAGATATACTGTTTTTGTGACGTTAATAAGATGGGCAAAATCCATTTTCACCCCTCCAATCATTTACCGGTATTATATATCAAATTCCAGTAATAGAAAAAACGCCTACCGAAGTAGGTGTTTTGATAAAGACTATTTATGTTGCAAAAGAATAACCAAAAATGGTTTTAAAATGTGTACTACTAGAGAAAAAAGATGAACTTGAATCGCTTTGAAAAAAATTCAGACCATATGATGAATAACAAAAATAAGACCAGGACTCATTAATATACTGTGATATGTTCCCTATTAAGTAGACAGATTAAAAAATAAAATCTGTTTATCTTAAGGGAGTATTTTTTAATTGTGTAATAAAGTGTTTTGTATTTTTACTAAAAAGGTTAAAATAGTCATTTAATACAATAAATAGATATGTTACTATAATATAGAAATTATAATTTCAAACATACATAAAAGGAGAGGTAAAAAGTGAAAAAATATCTAGTTTTTTTTACAAGTTTTTTAATTATTGTAGCAAGTCTTTTTGTTAACAGTTATACTGCTAAGGCTAGTACTGAAGATACTGGAACAAAAAACAATTCATCTTATGAATTCGTTCCAGAAAATCCAGAAGAGTATATAAGAGAATGTAATTGGGAGAAACCAACTCCTGATGCAAAATTAGTAAAAGTGGTTCATGTTAAGCATCCAGATCTTGATTCCGCAGAAGATGTAGAAAACAATACGGTTAACATTACTCCAAGAAATGGAAATGGTTTATACATTAAAAAAATTGGGAGCGAGAAAGCTTCGTGCGGTACGACTGTTCGCGCAAGAGCATCTGGTACAGGAGTTGCTAGTAACAGCACCCTTGTTTTAGATCAAAAAAATGTACAAGTCGCTAATATGTACAACACAAGTGCAACAGTTGACTCAAGCTTGATAACGAGTGCGGTAGGATATGATGTGACGTCAAAAACTAAAAAGAATGCTTACCATAGCGTAAAAACAGGCGGGTATAATTATCAAATCATTGCGTACGATGATTATGAAGTACAAAATTTTGAAGTTTGGTTTGACCCTTTTGGTCTTTGGCAAAAACCGCATGAATATAAAGGTTCTGGAGCCGCATATAGACATGTAGGTTTCTGTTATGTTGTTTATGAGATATAGTCTATAAAAATTAAGGCCATTTACAAAACAAAATTTGGATCGTAAATGGCCTTAATTTATGAAAGGATTGACGGAATTTGATAAATGTAATCAAGGGATTAAGTTTTTTAATTTCAGGGGTTTTAATTTTTGGTTTTACATACATTACAGCAGCCCAATTCGCTCAGACACTAGATGAATGGAGTGGAGAATATGGGGTTTTTGGTACAGCTTTTAGGGAAATTCATGGTTTTCAGCTGTCATTCGCTTCAATAATATTTATAGTGATAGGAATCATTCATCTTTATAAGAAGGACAAATAATTGTTATAAAATAAACAAATTCAAACAAAAACTCTAATTACTTCAATAATTAAAAAACACTTTAGAAGTGCAACTTCCGGTTAATCCTTTTTATAAATGGCTAATACGGTACGACTTTATTCTTCTATCACCATCTGAAACTAAAAAAATAAATAAGTTAACTATAACCAAGACAACCTTAGTGCTGTCTTGGTCTTCGCTTTTTCTATTTGCTTCTACGTTGCTGAATAGTAATATACAAACCAATCAAACGGTCCGTAGTCATAGTACCATTCTGCAAATCCATCAAGTGTGAAGCTTGAATAATACCATCCTTTACAGCCGGTGTAATAAAGTTTTCTGTTTCAGTTTTCATAGCTGGTAAACCTGGATTCCATGTTTGAGTCACTTTAATTTCCTCCTTTTTGTCTTCCGCACACTATAAAAAGCACCTACCCAAAGGTAAGTGTCTATATAAACAGTTTATTCAATTGCTTCATTGCTCTCTTTTTATTCTTCTTCAGTTGTTGCACCGATGTCAGCTTAACTTTTGGTGCTGGCCCTTCAATATCTTTTGTGATTTCTTGAACGTTTCTCCGTTGCTTCTGTATCTGCATCATAGTATGCCTCGATAAATTTAAGATGCTTTTTCACTACCCAGTGGTAACTCATAATCAACCTTTTCTCGCTCTTTAAATCACTTCTAAAGCTTGTTTGGGTATAAATCCAAGATGAAGAAAAACGCTCATACGCCCTCTCTAAAAGGTCTATTTGTCGCTTCCTGTTCTCTTTCTCTGCAATGATCATTAAAGCGAGTCGTTTAGTCCTTTAATTACACCCGGTACTGTTCCGCTGATTGTTTTAAATACTTGGTCACTCGTTTGATGTCGCATCCTTCCACTAGTGAAAAGACCACTC
The DNA here is from genome assembly GCF_049943995.1 of Lysinibacillus sp. VIII_CA. Lineage (NCBI taxonomy): Bacteria > Bacillati > Bacillota > Bacilli > Caryophanales > Bacillaceae > Lysinibacillus > Lysinibacillus sp. VIII_CA. Next base: position 111,993 of record NZ_JBNFXM010000011.1, on the reverse strand, counting down.
ATAGAGAGTGGCTCTGCCAGCTAAATAGAGTTATGACTAATTTCAAATAGAGAGGAATATGCTTCTTACTATTCTAAGTTAATTGCAACACTTTCCACTAAACTCTCAATATCTTCAGGTTTAAATCGTTTTAAATCATATGTTGTTAATACATTACCTATTTTGTATTGATCACCATTGTGTCGAAGATCTCGATTTACATTATAGATTAATTCATTACTTGGATTGGATAATGTGTGATGATATTTCTGACAGAATTCTGTGAATGTACCACTTTGCTCATCATTTAACCACATTGCTACAAATCGGGTTTCTGAATAATTGTGTAGGTTGCGTTGTTTAGTCTCTTTAATATATTGACGAGCTTCATAAGTAACGATGGCATTCACCAGTTGAGTATCAGCATTTACACGTTTTAATATAGTTTCTAATGCTGGTTGTTGAGTGGTCATCTACTTTTCACGTGAGACTTGTTCTTTATAAGACGTTAACTGTTGAATTAAGCTATCTAACATATCCAACCCTTTTTGCACAGGTGTTGAATCGAATACAATATTATTAAATGAATTGACTAATGTTAAGAGCTTTTGTTTTTCATTCACACATTTATATGACCAATTAAATATTCTTCATTCATCTATTTCACCACCTTGAGTTTTACACTTGTTAAAATCACTCATTCCTGTACACACGCTTCGCCCAAGCATGAAAGGAATGGACAAGGTGAAACTATATAAATCAACAAAAGAACCTGAAATATATCACTATTTCAATGCAAATGAAGAAAAACTATGGATGTTTCGACATAAGTATTATGATGCTGCTGGAAAGAGAAGAAGAAAAGTGGCTTTAAAACAGAAAAAGCAGCATTGAAAGGCCTTTTGGAAGTAAAGGCTGCAACACTGCGTGGTGAAAAGAAGTTTGTAGAGAATGACCAAATGACCGTTAGTGAATGGCTCGATACATGGTATGAAATGAATCATAAAAAGTGGAAAATTGGTACACAAGTACAGCGGGAAATCATTGTACGTGTACATTTAAAGCCCCTACTCGGCCATTACAAGCTTCAAAAATTAGACAAACAAACATATCAAAGAATATTTATCAATGCTCTTGTTGGTGATTACCGGCCTAGTACAATACTTGCTTGGCATACCATCTTTAAAATTGCAATTATTCAGCGGTTGAAGAAGAAATCCTTAGCCGGAATCGCTTCACAAAAGTAACAATTCCAACAGAAGCAAAAAAGAAAAAGGAAGCTGCCAACTTCCTTACTCCTACTGAATTGGTAACTTTTTTAGATGATGCCAAACAGAATGAAAATCTTACCCACTATACTTTTTTCCTTACGATCGCTTATACAGGCATCCACCGTGGTGAAGCATTAGGATTGCAATGGAAGAATATAGACTTTCAAAACAACACCATTACAATTGAGTGTACCAGGGATGTTATTGGTATCCATACACCAAAAACAATGAATAGCTATAGAACTATTCTAGTGGATGAAATGGTTATGAAGCAACTAGAGACATATTTAAAATGGTGTAAAAAAGCATTATTTAAAAACGGCCGGAAACTGCAAGACGATTTATCAAAAGATGATACGTTTGTGTTTATATTTGAACATGCTGCAGATCCGATTGCTCCAACAAGTCCTATTTATGCTTTCAATAAAATTTTAGATCGGACTGGACTGTCAAAAACAACAATACATGGTTTAAGGCATACACATTGCACTATCTTGTTAAACCGTGGACTCAATGTGAAAGTTATTGCTGAGCGATTAGGCAATACACCAAAAATGATAATGGATGTATACGGCCATGTTCTAAAGGAATTAGAAGCTGAATCTGTATCACTCTTTAGTCAAACTTTACAGGATAGTGGGGCTAAAATTGGGGCTAATCATTAACGTATATGGCAGGAACCATTGCTATAACAAGATTCCCCAACCACATTATGCTATACTGTTTCTATTATCGAAATATATTAGAAAGAGGGATGCTAGATGACAAATTTACAGCAAATTGATGCTTATTTTGCTGAACATCGTGAGGCTCATTTAAACGAATTGAAAGAGTTTTTACAAATTCCAAGTATTAGTTCTTTATCTGAGCATAAGGAAGATATCCAACATGCAGCACAATGGCTCGCTAATGCATTTGAAAAATTAAATCTTGAGAATATCTCTATTACTCAAACTGCAGGTCATCCAGTTGTCTATGCTGATTGGTTACATGCGGAAGGCAAACCCACTATATTGTTTTATGGTCATTATGATGTACAACCTGTTGATCCTTTAAATTTATGGGAGAGCGAACCTTTCAATCCTACCATTCGCGACAATAAATTATTCGCTCGTGGTGCCAGTGATGATAAAGGGCAAGTATTTATGCACTTAAAAATGATTGAAGCTTTATTTGCAACAACAGGAACTTTACCCGTGAACGTTAAATTTATTTATGAAGGTGAAGAAGAAATTGGTAGTCCACATTTACCTTCCTTTGTTGAAGAATATAAGGAAAAATTAGCGTCGGATCTAATTTTAATTTCTGATACTGGTCTTTATGGTCCTGGTAAACCTGCAGTATGCTATGGCTTACGTGGTTTAGCAGGTATTCAAATTGATGTGCGTGGAGCTAAAGGAGATTTACACTCAGGTCTCTATGGTGGAGGCGTGCAAAATGCCATCCATGCATTAGCTGAAATATTAGCATCCTTCCGTGATGAGCATGGCACAATCCAGGTGGAGGGTTTCTACGACAATGTATTACCTTTAACAGAAGAAGAACGTGAAGCTTATCGCGCGCTTGGTTTTGATGAAGAGTCAGTTAAACAAGAGGTCGGTGTTAAAGAACTATTTGGTGAACAAGGGTTTACCTACCTAGAACGTACTTGGGCTCGTCCAACATTAGAGGTTAATGGGGTCTTTGGTGGTTTCTCTGGAGAAGGCATCAAAACGGTATTACCTGCTGAAGCAGGCGCTAAAATCACATGTCGTCTCGTCCCAAATCAAGAGCCTGATGAAATCGTGGCCCTATTAAAAGCCCACGTTGAAAAGCATAAGCCCGCTGGAGTAGAAATTAACATTTCGGAATTTGATAAAGGCCCTGCATTCTTAACACCATTTGATCATCCTTTCATTCAAGCAGCTGGACGTTCTTATGAAAAAGTTTATAATGTGCCTACTGCTTACACTCGTGGTGGTGGATCTATCCCTATCGTTGCTGCATTTGATGAAATTTTAGAAATCCCTGTAGTATTAATGGGCTTCGGTTTATCTAGTGAAAACTTCCATGCTCCTAATGAGCATTTCCATTTAGAAAACTTTGATAAAGGTTTACGCGTTTTAAGTGATTATTTATATGAAGTTTCGGAATTAAAAAAATAATTTTTTTTGATTCCATAACAAATCCCCTCAACTACTTCAGTGAGGGGATTTTCTTTGGTGCTTTATGCAATTACTGGCCAAAAACTGTAACAATTTCAGCTGATTTTTTCCGTTCTTTTCCTTTTGGCACTTCATCAAAATAACCGACTTGTAGCATCGCAATAACACGTTCACCCGGCTGTACCTTTAAGGCTTCGCGGAACTTTGGATTATCTAAAAAGCCTGGTGTTTTCCAGCAAGAGCCTATCCCTCTATCCCATGCTAACAGTTGCATATTTTGAATAAAGATACTCGCTGCACCATAATCCTCTAAACGCTCTTTTTGACGAGCATCCTCAGGTACGATAACAAAGGCATAGCCACCAGGTAACGTAAATTTCAACATCTGCTTTGCCAAGTCTTCACTTAAAAGCTCTTGCCATTTCGGAATCGTCAGGTCGCGTAATAAATGTTGTAGGTCTTCTAATTCCTTCCCACAGGCTACCACTAAGCGCCAAGGCTCACGGTTACCGTGGTTGGGTGCCCAAACTGCATCGTCGATAATGGCCAATAAATCGTCCCGATCTACAGGTTGACCATTAAATTTTTTAATGGAACGACGTTGAATAATTGCATCTCTAACCGATAAAAATTGTTTGCTCATATATCCATTCTCCTTCTACCACAAGACAACCTTTTAAGTTTATCTCTTCTACCCTCACATTATCATAAAATGATATGCTTTAAAACTACCTCATCCTAAGCAAAGCTATCCTCTATATGATAGAAAAAGTAAGTCATGCTTGGTGTATAGGCTGTGGAGTCCTCATAAAAATACGGTCGATTAATACTATCTGAAGTATGGGCATTTACATAGGGAATCCCGTTTTGAATACTAGTAACAATAACAGAGTGATCGATTCTCCCATTTCCTTGAAAATCATAAAAAATAACATCACCCAACTCCAGCTCTTCAGCGGTTTGAACACGTGTACCCTTCAACCCTATCGTTGAGCCTTCTAAATACCACCTTAAAGAGTGTGCAACAGACCAGCTAAAGCTCCAATTTCCTTGTTGAATCCACCAGCCCTTCTCTCTACTTGGTGCCCCTCGCATTGGTGCCCCACCTGCTAATAAACATTGTGATATATAGTTGGTACAGTCTACATCAAAGTTAGGAAAAGCTGGATTACGTCTATTCCACCACAAATTGGCATACTGTACAGCAGCTTGCCTATTATACATCTTTGCCATACACCCCCTCCTTATGCCATCATATGTCTCTTCAAGTATTTCTATTAGTTAGGTCCTTACTCATATTATTGTCGAAAATAGGTATAATCAGTATGTTCCTTTCCATTTTTAAGATCATTTTTGCTACAATAAGATTAAAAGAAATGTATGATTTTATTTTAGGACCAGAAGGGATGTTAAATGTGAAGCAGCATGCTGAGAAAGAAATTTTACAGCCTACTCTTTTATGCGATAAAAAGGGTAATTTAAATCCAGCAGCCATCGGATTTGCACGTAAACCATTTATCAATAGCAATTTAAGCGGCCATCTCATGCGCAAAAAGAAATGGAACTATTGGTGTGTCTACGGTGATGAAATCTTATTTTCCGCTACGATTAGTCATCTAGATTATGCAGCAGTCTGCTTCGTCTATTTCCTTGAATATGAAACGCAGCGCTATTTCGAAAAAACGATTACCATTCCCTTCGGTGGTAAATTAAAAATGCCTACACAGGTTTTAGAATCTGTATCGTTTAAAAATAGCGAAATGATGATTGATATACTATATGTACAAAATGAAACGCACCTATCCGTTTCTATTCCAAATTTTGATGGAGATATTTTACGTGCAAAGCTTATCATTCAACATCCCGCTACAGACGAAACCTTAAATGTTGTCATCCCTTGGAATCGTAAAACATTTCAATTTACAGGAAAGCATCATACACTCCCTACTTCAGGTGTTGTCACAATTGGTACTCGTCGTTATAATTTTTCGGCAGAAGAAAATTTTGCTGTCTTAGATTACGGTCGAGGTGTATGGCCGCGTGAAGCGGTATGGAATTGGGGAATGGCCTCTCAACGGGTCCGTGGAAGAAGGATTGGACTTAATTTAGGAGGAAAATGGACAGATGGAACAGGTATGACTGAAAATGCTGTTTTTGTTGATGGTAAAATGACAAAAATACATGAGGATTTATTGTTTGATTATGATTCAGAAGATTACATGCAGCGCTGGAAAGTTAAAACCAAATTCTCTCATCAAGTGTCACTAACCTTCTCTCCGTTTTTTGAACGTGTAGCCTATACAAATGCAAAGCTAGTAAAATCAGAAGTACATCAATTATTTGGTTATTATGACGGTTCCATTTTGCTCGACAATGGTGAAACATTAGTTATTCGACAAATGCTTGGATGCATTGAGGAACACCAAGCAAAATGGTAATACGAACCTTATAGAAGACGCCGCGTTCCGTGGGCTATACTTACATAAACATTCCACGGAATTCGAGCGCCTCTCCTCACATTGTTTTAAGTAAGGGCTTTTAATATTTTCTCTGGATCATCAGTAAATATCGCTTGTATTCCTAGTTGCTGTAAGTATCGAGCATCCTGCTCCTCGTTGACTGTATAAACACGTACAGATGCCCCTTCAGCGAGCGCTAGTTTTACTGATTTACGATACGCTGTAGGCAAACTAACATGGATGCCTTTAGCAGGAATGAGCGCAACGTAAGTCGAAAAATCCACTAAAACTTCTGCAAACAATGCAGCAATTTCAATATATGGTGCAATTTGAGCGACTGTTTGCAACGATTCATGATTAAAAGAAGAGATAATAACCCTCTCAGTCATTTGTTGGGCTGCTACTTCCTTTAGTACTAATGTCTCGATTCCTTCATAGGCAAACACATCTGTTTTTAGCTCAATGTTAATACGATGATTGGTACCTACAAATTGTTCTAGTACCTCCCCTAAGGTCGGAATCACTTCTCCACTATAATCCAATGAGTACCATGAGCCAAAATCAAATGTACGTAATTGCTGTAACGTAAAATCTTTTACATAGCCTGAACCATTGGAGGTACGGTTAATGGTTTCATCATGAATAACAACGACCTCTTTATCTGCTGTTAAATGAACATCTAGCTCAATCCCTGCTATAGGAAGCTTAGATGCTGCTTGAAATGCAGCAATTGTATTTTCCGGGTAGCTTGCAGAAACACCTCTGTGTGCAAAAATATCCAAAATATTAAACCTCCTCTTTTAGTAATATTCCTTTAAAACCCCAACGTAATAGTAACATATTCAGCTTTTAAGCTTTCACTTGATGGTAAATATTATATATAGTAGTATGATAATCTACTTTGAAATTGTAAGTACCTAGGAGGTGCTAAAAAATGACTGTAAAACATCCAGATTTTCAGACAGAAGTAGAGCGATTAGCGTATACCCAAAGTTATATGCAACAAATTTTAAATGAGTCACAAAGAGATTTAAAATCCGCTCAAGAAAATATTCGGAAGTCGATGGCAGATCTTGATTACTTAGATTCTAGTTTGAGTTATTTAAACATCTTAACCAATGCCCGATTCTTTGAAATGGCCCGTAATCAAAAGGAAGGGCTAGAAGCCGTTCAAAAGAAGCCTTATTTTGCCAGAATCCATTTTCAAAAGACAGGTGACCCTGAAGAACTTCTTTACATTGGAAAAACCTCGTTATTTCATCGTGAAACACATGAGCCGATTATTGTCGATTGGCGCTCACCAGTAGCGAATGTCTATTATGATGGCCGCCTTGGTGATATGGAGTACGATGTCCGTGGAGAAATTCATAAAGGGCATCTATTTGCTAAGCGACAATATAAAATTGAAAATGGCGATTTGCTCGATATACGTGATATTGATTTAACTACGAACGATGAACTGTTACAAGAAGCATTGGCTGGTAAAGCTGATGTTCGTCTAACCGAAATTGTCTCGACAATCCAAAAAGAGCAGAATGAAATTATTCGCGCACATCTTCGTCAACCAATAATTGTGCAGGGAGCAGCAGGCAGTGGAAAAACTACCATTGCCCTACACCGAATATCCTATTTCCTCTACACAATGGGTGAGCATTTTAATCCTGAGCAGCTCATGATTTTAGCACCGAATAAGTTATTTATTGATTATATTGGAGATGTCTTACCAGAACTAGGCGTCGATAAAATATGCCAAACTACTTTTACCGATTACGTTCTATCCGCCACTAAACTAAAATTAAAACTTCAAAATCCAAATGAACAATTAGAATCGCTTGTGGCAGGAGGAAATTCTCAGCCAACTGCTTGGATAGCTGAAATGAAAGGCTCTCTTTATTATCGCGATGTTATCGAACGCTATATCCAAAAACTAGAGCAAGATATTGCAGAGCAATTTGAAGATGTTTACATTGAAAGATACTGTATCATGCGAGCTTCTCACCTTAAGAAGCTATTTTTATATGAATTTTCTTATATGCCAATCGAAAAACGACTAGCACATATTAAAAAGGTGTTAGCTAGCCATGTTCGTCAGAAAAAGCAGTCTGTCTTAGCTACACTCCATAAAAAATATGATGAAGCACTAGGCAAGGCCTTAAATGGAATTCGAGATGATGAAAAACGGCGACGTGTTGTAACAAAGTTTATCGATGAACGAGATGAGCGAATTCCTGCCATTGAAAAAGAAGCCAAATCAACGGCAGCTGCATATATGCGTCGCTTTTCGAAACACAACATTAAAACTCTCTATCGTTCACTGCTCACCAACGCTGAACTTTTAGCGGAGTTGGCACCTGAATGGCATTATCTCGAACAACAGCAATTTTTACAATCACATCGCAAGGAACAATGGGCACTTGAAGATTTAGCTGCACTTTATTATTTACAGGCACGCTTAAAAGGCATCCCAGATGAATGGAAGATGCGCGTTGTCTTTATCGATGAAGTACAAGACTATAGTCTTTTTCAGCTCGCTGCTTTAAAAACAGGTTTGGATACTGATATGTTTACAATGGTTGGTGATTTAGCTCAAGGAATTCATAGCTATCGCTCATTAACTGCTTGGGAGCCTGTCCAAGGTTTATTCCCACGAGCAAGCTTTCGAACTTTGCAAAAAAGCTATCGTACAACCATTGAAATTATGGAAGTCGCTAATGAAATTTTAGCGCAAATGGATGAACAACTTCCGTTGGTGGAGCCAGTTGTTCGTCATGGCAATGTGCCTAGTTTTATTCAAGCGGAACAGTTCGACGCCTTAAAAATTAAAGAAATTTTTGACACGATTCGTCAACATGGACATCGGTCCATTGCTTTAATATGCAAAACGACTGTTGAAGCAATAATGATGCAAAACGATTTAACCGCTCACCAATTACCTGCACAGCTCCTAACTGAAAATGATTCCATTAATCAGGAAATGTTACTCGTTGTTCCAAGCCATTTAGCGAAAGGACTTGAATTTGATGCCGTTATTGTAGCTGCGTTTCATACGCCCTTTTACGACACGCCCATTGACCGAAAGCTACTCTATGTAGCACTCACACGGGCCATGCATGAGCTTTACCTAATAGGTCCCTCCAAAAATACATTCTTATTAGAAAATTAAAAAGTCGCTATAAGGCGACTTTTTTCATACCTCATTAATTTCTCGGTGGTAATCGATAGAACTTTCCTTTCGATAGATAGGCCTTAACCACTTTCCACCACGAACTTGGTGCTTCCTTCGGAGGAGACTTCTTTTTAGGCAATGCTGGCATGCGCATAATCACGACTCCTTTCATAAGGCTTATTAATACTATATGAAGATAGTACGCAATTATGCTAAAAAGGGCGATGAGTTCCTATCACTCCTCGCCCTTTTTATTATTGCTTTACATAATAATCAATTTGCTGGGCTTTCATAAAACCAGCCTTTTCATAAACAGATATTGCTTTTTTATTGTCTACTTCAACATCTAACATCACAAAAGTTGCGCCCGTTTTACTCGCATAATCCTTCGTAAAGGACAGTAAAGCCGTCCCAATACCTTGTCCTTCACAATTTGGGTGGACGGCAAGGGCTGTCACCCATTGTATTTCATTTTCCTGAGCTGTCGTCACCGTTCCAACAACTTCACCATCTCGGTAAGCTACCCATAGCTTTCTTCCATTAGTGGACGTATTGAAGGCAATGAGCTCTGTTGATTCTTCTGGTAAATCTCCAAATGCTTTACTATAAATAGCAATTAGCTCAGCCTGTTCGCCATTATAGGGAAGAATACTAATATCGTTTTGTAATGCTACAGGTTCCGCTTTTGTTTCTAAGGTCGCTTCTGAGAAGCTGTAAACATAATTTTTATTTTCAATAAATGTGTGTCCATGTGGGGAACCGTCAATAACAACAGCTAACTGCCCCTCTGCCCCTCGTTCTTTTAGCCCAACTTGTATCCCTTCAACTAATGCAGTCCCAATCCCCTTTTGGCGATATGCAGGTGTCACCACTAGTGACCACTCATACGTATGGACCCCAATTAAATCTATGGCACTTGCAGCTCCAACTAACAAATCATGATCATCCTCATACGCCAATACCATAAAGCCCTTCGATTCAAAAGAGCTAGCCATTGGCACATTCATAATAGTTTCGTATACTCGATAATCATGAATTGTCGCTTCTTCACATAATAATTTTACTTCCTTTAATGTTTCTCCATCCAATGGGAAAGACACTGTCATCACTGAAATATTCATTGTTTACTCCGTTCCTGTATCAGACTATTGCCCTATTGTAGCAAGAATGAAAATAAGCTGGCAACTAAATATATGATCACCCTCTATTAATGAGAATTTTACTTTAATCAATCTAATAATAAAAGGATTTTTACTATAAAAGTTCACAAAAACAACTAAAATTTACTATGAATACTAGATTTATAATAACCTAACAAACTCTTACTATCATTATTACTCTTTTCATCTAGTTACTTTCAAACTATATACTATTCCCTACTTCTCTATATTAATTATACTATTTATTCAAATTAATTACATTTATTAATCCTACTAAAAAAGAGTAATTTCAAATGAAATTACTCTTGTAATAGTTGCTATTAGCTATTCTTCTAAATGATAAGAGGATGAATGCAGCATTTGCGCATATAAACCACCCGATTCAATCAGCTTTTGCTGTGGCCCAGCTTCCACTAGCTCACCTTTATGCATGACTAAAACCATGTCGGCATTATGCACTGTATTTAATCGGTGTGCAATAACAAAGCTTGTGCGTCCTTGCATTAATGTATCAAGTGCCTCTTGAATCGCCATTTCTGTTACTGTGTCGATACTGCTTGTCGCTTCATCTAACAATAAAATTTTAGGGTCCGCAATAAGTGCACGTGCAATTGATAGCAATTGTTTTTGGCCTTGGGAAATTTCTCGTCCATCTGCAGCAAGAATCGTATCGTATCCATCTTTGAGCTTCATAATAAAGTCATGTGCATTAGCACGCTTAGCGGCTTCCTCAATATCAGCATCACTTGCATTTAATTGGCCATATCGGATATTTTCACGAACAGTTGCTTCAAATAAAAATGGGTCCTGCAATACAAAAGCCATTTGGGAACGCAAGGATGGACGATCAATTTCCTGAACGTTAATGCCATCAAATAACACTTCGCCCTTTAACACTTCGTAGAACCTGGCAATAAGTTGAAGGATTGTCGTTTTCCCTGCTCCTGTAGCTCCTACAAGAGCTACCGTCTGTCCAGGCTCCACTTGAAAATCAACATTTTTTAATGTGTAAGATTCCTGGTCATGTGCATATTTAAAATACACTTGCTTAAATGCTACATGACCCAATAACTGGTGATCTTTCGCTGAGGTAGATTCTACTTCTGGTTGTTCGTCCAGTAACGCAAATACTCTTTCAGCACCAGCAATAGCTGATAACACTGTGTTAAATTGATTTGCTAAATCATTTAATGGACGTGTAAATTGGCGAGCATATTCAGTAAATATAACGATAACCCCTATTGACACATGCCCATATAAAGCAAGTACACCCCCTATTCCCGCAACAATAGTAAAGCTCATATTATTTAAGAAATTCATGACCTTTGGAATATAACCAGAATATGTCTGTGCCCAAAATCCCGTTCTTCTTAATCTCAAGCTTTTTTCCTGAAACTCTATCTTCATTCTTTCCTCTTGGGAAAAAGCTTTCACAATGCGCTGTCCAGATATGGTTTCTTCTATCATGCCGTTCAAGGCCCCAATAGCTGCTTGCTGCTCCTTAAATAAGGGAGCCGTTCTACGTGTAATCCACCGCATTGCCCAAAACATAAAGGGAATAATGGTCATGGTTAAAATGGTTAGCAACGGACTTAAGCTCAGCATAATAATAATGGTTCCTCCAAGCGTTAATACACTTGAAAACACCTGAATAAAAGAACTATTTAGCGTTGAACTGACCGCTTCGATATCATTCGTCATTCGGCTCATTAATTCGCCATGTTGACGTCGATCAAAGAACGCAATCGGCAGTCGTTGAAAATGACCAAATACACTTGTTCTTAGCCTGTAAATCGTTTGCTGAGCAATACCAATCATCCAATAATTTTGCAGGAACAGGGAGACGGCTAGCAGCATATAAATGCCCATTAATAAAACAATACCCTTGCCTAAGCCAGCTAGCTCTCCATGCATAACATAGTGATCAATCATTCGGCCAATCACATATGGGCCAACTAAAGCCAAAATTGAACTCGTCATGACTAGTAAAAGAACTACTACTAGAAGTGCTCGTTGCTCATCAACAATTTTCCATAACCGTAGCAATGTACTTTTCCAATCACTTGCTCGTGGCCCTTTCTTTTTCTTCACAGCCTGCTGAAGATCATCTTTAGTCAAGATCGGCTCATAGCCAAAAGGTTTTTGGAAAAATCCCATTATTCCTCCACCTCCTGTTGAGAGACTGCAATTTTTTTATAAAGCGTTGAGGATTGTAAAAGCTCTTCATGGGTTCCATATGCAACTACTTTTCCAGCATCAATAAGTAAAATACGGTCTGCACCTTTAGCTGTACGAATTTTTTGCGTGACCACCAGCATCGTAGCCTGTTCTTCGCTCAGTGCCTCCCAAAGCGCCTGTTCTGTTTTGACATCCAATGCACTTGTACTATCATCGAGCATTAATATATGCCCTTTTCTCAAGAGTGCTCTCGCAATGGATAGCCTTTGTTTTTGCCCTCCAGATAAGTTGACCCCCTTTTGCCCAACCTTAGTGTCATAACCATTTGGAAAATCCTCAACAGATGCATGTATTTGAGCTTGCATTGTAGCCTGTAGTACAGTATCCATTTCAGCATGCGTATCTCCCCAACGCACATTATCCGCAATACTGCCTGTAAATAACAAAGACTGCTGAGGGACATAACCTATAACTTCACGTAACTCTTGTAAATCCCACTGTTGAACATCCTGTCCCTCTACTAATATTCTTCCCTCAGTTACTTCATAAAAACGAGGAATAAGTTGTAACAAAGTGGATTTACCAGCACCAGTCGCCCCCAATATCGCTAATTTTTCACCCGAATTAACTTGGAAATTAACATCTGATAGGACTGGCACCTCTCCTCCTGGATAAGTAAAACTAACATGTTCAAATGTTAACTCACCGTAGCGTATACCTTGACTGATTTCTTCTGAAAATGAAACTTCCTCCACCTCATTTTCTGTGGAAAGAACTTCTGCCATACGCTCAGCTGACGCCTTTGCACGCGCATAAAAGATTATAATAAAAGCGAACATTGAAAACGAGCCTGTCATACGCATCGCATAGTTGACAATCGCAACAATATCTCCAAGTGGTGTTGTCCCAGCTGCAACCTGTTTTGTACCAAACCATAAGACGGCGAGTAGACTCATATTCATAATGAATAAAAGAACTGGCATAATGTATTCCATTATGCGTAAAGCCTTTACAGTATCCAATTTCAAACGAGATGCAACCTCATCAAAGCGTGAAGCCTCATATGTCCCTCGTAAGTATGCCTTTACTAAACGTATAGCTTGTAAATTCTCCTGTAAAACCCTATTTAAACGGTCAACTCTTTTCTGCACTCTGCCAAAATAAGACACGCCCTTTGCGACCATAAAAATAAGGAAAATTAAAATGATAGGTGCACCTATGACTAAAAACAAGGCTAATTTTGCATTCACAATAAAAGCCATTACTATACTTCCTAGCACAGCAAGGGGTGCCCGAAGCATAATACGTAAGCTCATAAACAGCACCGTTTGTACCTGTGTAACATCATTGGTTAATCTCGTAATCAAGGATGCCGTAGAAAATTTTTGATAGGTTGCTAGTGTAAAGGATTGGATTTTATCAAACATGGCATTTCGTAGATCATAAGAAAAGCTTTGAGCAGTATGAGATGAAAAGTATGAATTAATGATACCCGCCATAAAGGCAACAAATGAAAGTCCAAGTAAAACAGCACCCCATTGCACAATCATTTCGTGATTTTGAGCCCTTATTCCATCATCAATGATTTTAGCCATAATAAGCGGCTGTACAAGCTCCACAAATAACTCTAACAACATTAAACATAAAGCAAAGATAGCAGTCCATTTATAAGGTCTTACATAGGAAAAAACTTCTTTCACATTCTTTCCCCCTTGTCCTAAGATAAAATTTCATAGCTAGTTAAAAATTCTTACACAATAGTATATTTATGCTTTCTCACCTGCGATTGAAAGCCATGTTACACATACAAGCATAACGAATACCCCTATTAATTGCCAAAATCCTAGAGAAGTACCGAAGACAATAACTGATATAATCATAGCCGTCAATGGTTCAATGCTAGAGAGGATACTCGTTTCCACAGCTGTTATATATTTCATACTACTTAAAAACAATATGAAAGCGACTGTTCCAAAAAATATTAAAGCAAACATCAACAGAAGCGTCTTAAAATTAGTAAAAACGGTCCATTGGTCGGACAGCCATACTCGGCTCACAATGCCTAATGTAAGACCACCTATTAGCATCCCCCAACCAACAACTAACAGGACATTCCACTCTCTCATTAAACGTGCAGGATATAATGTGTAAAAGGCAAAGGTTAAGCCTACTGCTACACCCCATAGCAATGCTTTTGGACTAATAAGCAAACTATTAAATGAAGCGTTCGTTAGTAGTAGAAATAACCCCATAAGGGTACCAATAATTCCTATTACTTGATATTTTGGTGGCCATTTCTTTAAACTAAGAGAGACATATGCCACAACAAATATTGGCGCTAGAAACTGTAGCAAGGTCGCTAGCACAGCATTACTTTCATGAATTGCTGCTACAAATGCAAATTGAACACCTAGCATACCTACAATACCAAAAACAATGAGCTGTCTACCCCATAGTTTGTGCTGCCAAATACCAAAAATGTTTTTTCCAGTTAACAATAAATATGTAAGTAGTATCATACCTGCAACCGATAAACGGATTGTTAACATAAAGGAAACTGTCAATGATGTATGGTTTAGTAACCACTCCATCAAGGGGCCAGTCGCACCCCATAACATAGCACCTGAGACGATAAATAGTATTCCTTTTAAACGTTGCATACAAATCCTGCTTCCTATATACGTACTAAAAAATGTTATTTTTCTTCAAATCTTTTCTTGAATATCACTAGAAAAGTCCTAATTCTTTTCATTATCAAATATTTACAAATATATTCATAATGACTAATTCCATATAATTATCTATAATATTAGTATATATTGATTACCCAAGGAGATCGAAAACTCATGAGTCATATGCATAAATCATTTACGATTGATGAACATTATTTAAATTCACTTCCTTTTCCTGCAATAATTCTAAATCAAGATGGACAAGCCACTATCTGGGGAAAGAGCGCTGAACATCTGATTGGTTTATCAACTAACGATATTACAGGAAATACTACTCCATCTATACACGAAAATCTACTACGTCAGCTTCCAGTAGAAACTTTTCAAGCTATCCTACAAAACGAGGACAGCACGTTTATAGAGAAAATTCAAATTCACACCGCTTCAAAAACAGAAATGTCGACAGCACTACTTGCTAAACCTTATACAGAACAAGGAGAACGTTTGATTCTCATGGTTTTTATGCCGCCAGAATTAATGACTAATGCTGTCTCTCATTGCAGTACATTTGTAGACCTTAAACAAGGATTGGATGCTACATTTATGACTGTAACACTCGATCATGATGGTTTTATCTTAGAATGTAATAATGAGTTTCTAAAAACAAGTCAATGGACACCCAAGCGTGTTATCGGCAAAACTTTTTGGCAGCTGTTTCCAGATAATGATACTAGTGAAAAAGTGACAAATACTATCTGGCGTAATTTAAACAATGGTCACACATGGCAAGGTGAAGTTGAAAAAATCACAAAAGCGGGGCAATCCTATTGGGTATTACTAACGGCTATCCCAACTTTTAATCTAGAAACAGGTGAACAGCAATTTTTCTTAATTGAAAAGGATATTACTAAATCAAAAACTATCCAACACCAGCTTGAGAAAATAGCTTATATCGATACAGAAACTGGGCTCATGAATGCCCACCGACTTGAAAAGGTCATTAGCAATATGATTGAGGATGACAGACACTTTTCATTTGTCTATTTAAGTATTGATAAATTTTATACTTTAAAAGAACTGCACGACCAACAAATCGATCAAAGCTTAATTATTGAATTTACAAATCGTATAAAGATGTATTTCCAGGATAGCACGATGGCTCGTATCAATGAAAATGATTTTGTGGTTATCACTCCTTTAAGTGAATGGTTTATTCAAGGCTTTTTATCATACTTACAACAGCACCCTATTTATAGTGGTAATATCGCAGTACCCATCTCTATTAGTGGTGGTATCACAAGATATCCAGAGGATCAAACAACATTTTCGCAGCTTATGAAAGCGTCTATTGCTACTATTTCTACTGTGCGTGAAGCTGGTGGAGATAAAATTGTGTCACTATCAACAGCGACACATAAAGCTTTAAATCGTAAAGCATTAATTGAAAAACGATTATTACAAGCACTCGATCAAAAAAATCTAAAGGTTCTTTACCAGCCACAAATCGATGTTTATTCTGGGAAAATTACAGCTGTTGAGGCACTTGTACGTTGGGAAGATGAAGTGATTGGCGTGGTTTCACCAGATGAATTAATTCCTATCGCAGAAGAGACAGGACTAATTAATAATATCGGTTCCTTTATGCTAGAGAGAGCTTGTGAGCAGGCGTTAATTTGGAAAAAAGCTGGCCATGAATTAAAAGTATCCATCAACTCTTCTGTACGTGAGTTCCGTGATAAAAATATGGCTAAGTCCATTCTTGAAATGATAGCTAAAACAGGATGTCCAGCCAACCTTCTGCAAATTGAAATCACTGAAAAATTTGCTTTAGAGGCAGAAGCTGCAACATCTATTGCTCAGCAAATGCGCAAACTAGAAAACGAAGGCATATCTTTCATTTTAGATGATTTCGGTACGGGCTATGGATCATTTAGGTATATGCAAATTTTACCAATAGATACAGTGAAAATCGATCAAACATTTACGAATTCTCTGCTAAAATCCGAAAAGAGCCAAAAGCTTATGAACGGTATGGTACAGCTTGGTAAATCTATGGAACTTAAAGTTGTAGCTGAAGGTGTAGAAACAGCTGAACAGGCTGATTTATTAATTACTTATGGTTGTGATGCTATTCAAGGCTACTATATTAGTAAGCCTGTAACACCGGATGAAATCGAAGCATTGCTTATAAAAAAATGATATTATAAAAAGGAGGTTGCGTATCATAGCATATACGCAGCCTCCTATTATTTTTACCTTTTATAGACCTTTTGGAATTTCACTTTACTTGAACGGACCGAACGGAAAATGAGTTGAATAATTACTTCTGCAAAGACCAGCCCAATCACAATAGCCCCTGTTATTAAAAATGCCTTTAAACCATACTGTAAGCCTTGTAAATAATCATCCTCTACAACATTTCTCATGGCATTATAAGCCATGCCTCCTGGCACTAACGGAATAATTCCACCAACAATAAAAATAATCATCGGTATTTTAAAGCGCCGCGCATATAGATGAGCCACGATGGCAATGACGAATGAACCAAAGAAAGAGGCTTTAACAACATCCATTCCTTGCTCCGTTAAAATATAATAAATAATCCAGCCAATTACCCCAACGAGACCGCAATGAAGTAGCGTCTTCCTAGGTACATTAAAAATGATGGCAATTCCAGCCGTAGCAAAAAAACTAACAACTAATTGTATGATAATGTCCATTATGTGCATGCTAGTGGCCTCCTAAAATCCTAGGGTGACGGCAATAGCTGCCCCTATGGCAAAGGCAGTTAAAAAGGCTTCTGCTCCTTTTGCCATCCCTGACATAAAATGACCTGCCATTAAATCACGAACTGCATTCGTAATCAAAATTCCTGGTACGAGCGGCATAACAGAACTAATTATAATTTTATCTAGCTCGGTCCCGTAACCATACTTTACCGCAAAGAAGGCAACAAAGCCGAGAACGAGTGATGCTGTAAATTCAGAGAAAAATTTAACTTTAGTTAAATGATTCATTATTACAAGCACTAGGAAGCCTAACCCTCCTGCTACAACAGCGATAGGAAAATCGGACCACCCTCCCTTAAACATAATAAGGAAACAACCACTTGCAAAAGCGGCGGCAATAACTTGTAAATAGGTTGGTAAAAAATAATTTGTTTTTTGTATCGACTTTAGCTCGTCATAAGCTTCTTCTAATGTTATCATGTGAGATGTGAGTCTCCGAGATACTGAATTTACCAAGGCTATTTTTTGTAAATCTGTAACCCTACTGGAAATTGATGAAATTCTCGTTGGCTGTGTCTTGCCTAACGAAAAAATGATTCCAGTCGGTGTGGCATAACATTGAGCATTTGGCATATTTTGAGAATGTGCCATCCTCAGCATCGTATCCTCCACACGGTATGTTTCTGCACCACTTTCAATCATAATACGCCCTGCAAGCAACAAACAGTCAATCGTAAGTTCATTATCCGCTTCTTGTAAGACCATTACAGCTATCTGCCTCCTTCAAAAGGTTCCTTGCCAATAGTATCGAACTGCCATTAAAAACACAACTGAAAATTTCAGCAAAAAATTTGGCTTTTTTTAAAATTTAATTTTACTTATTGATCTTCGGTTGTTCTATTTTGGTAAGGGTTCTATATCCACTAATACAGTAGTATAACCACGTTCATCATACTACTTCAAGAAGGAAAAATGGCTAGCGTTAATTTCTATAAATTCACAATAAAAGTTTATAGATTTGTATAACTTTTTTCATGATTGGCACGTCTGATTGTATAGAAAATAAAAATGAGGGGAGCGTATCCAACACCATGCAGGAACGCAGAAAAAAACGCGGCCCAATAATAGATTTTTTATTACTTGGCCTCATTGTAGCTTTAACAACTATTATACTTGTTATTATCCTATCAAAGGATGAATTTAAGTTTCAAAAAATTAGTGCTTCAAAAGAAAGCAACACAGAATCGGTTAATAGTAATATATCAACGGAAAGTTCTGCGTTTCCAGGGATACGAATTGTAACAGACGTTTCTAATGATAAACGTACACCTTTTGCCATTCATTACCCACAAACAGATAACGAAGTTTTTAATGATGCCGTATTACAATACATAACGGATTCAAAAGAAAACTATCTAGCCTCTATGAAAAAAGATAAAGAAGTTATGGGTGAATTAAATATTAGTCTTGAAACATTTCCATATCGAGAGCATTACTATTCATTTGTGCTAACAAAAATGCTTTACGTAGGTGGAGCTAACCATGAGGTCACAACGAAAACATTCTTCATTAATAATGAAACTGGCGAGCAAATTACTATTCAAACATTATTACAAAATGACGAGAATAATTTATCTACGTTAGCCGCAAGTGTGCGAAAAGATTTACAGAAGAACCTTCAAATAAAGGATGAGCTTTTAAAAGATGAACTATTAAAAGCAACTGAGCCAAAATGGTCTAATTTCACTCGCTTTGCAATTGCAGACGATGCGTTACAATTCTATTTCGATGAATACGAGATTGCTAGCGGATCGGCAGGTGCCCCAATAGTGAAACTACCCCTCTCGCTCATTAACCCATTGTTAGCCTCTGAGTTTCAAATTGCTATGGAAAATGTAAAACCAACTAATCCACCACCGACTGGTGATCCAAATAAAAAAAGAATTGCGCTGACTTTTGATGATGGTCCACACCCAAAGGTGACGGAGCAAATATTAAACATTCTCGATAAATATCACGCAAAAGCAACCTTCTTTATGCTTGGTAGTCGTGTACAATATTATCCTGATATTGCAAGAGATGTACTTGCACGTGGCCATGAAATAGGAAATCATTCATGGAACCACCCAGTACTAACGAAGCTTACGCAAGAACAAGTGATGAAAGAATATAATACGACTACCGCTGAAATAGAGAAGGCCATTAATCACGGTGCCACGGTTTTCAGACCGCCGTATGGAGCGACTAATGACACAATTGACGCTGAGATTCCTGTTCCCGTCGTGCTTTGGACAATTGATACATTAGACTGGAAGCATCGTAATGCACAACAATTATTGCCAAATGTAAAAAATAATTTACACAACAATGCAATAGTACTAATGCATGATATCCATCAATCTACTGCAGATGGGCTTGATGCTGTCCTTGCCTATTTACAAGGTCAAGGCTATGAATTTGTAACGGTTTCTGAGATTTTGCCCTATCGTCAAAAGTAAAAAACTATATGCATTTTAAAGAAAGTCCAATGAATTCAAGTTGAATTCATTGGACTTTTTCTGTTATTTAAGGATTAATGTATCCAGAGGTTTAAAGTCTTTTAACTGATAGCTTTTCACTTCATTGCGCGCTACTGTATAAAGAGCGTCCTCTATATAAACAACTCTTTGTACAACCTGCTCCCAATTTTCATATGGCTCACCGTTTGTAGCACTCATAATATTTCCTTTTAGAACAATTCCTTTATTTGCTGTAATTTCATAAATTTGAGCACCCTGACCCTTATAAAGAATATTATCCCCTTTACCCGCTTCGTATTGGACAACTGGGAAGCCAAAGTAGTTGTATTCCTTATTTCGGAATAGCGCTTTTGGATTATATTGAACTTCAGAATAGGAACCCTTTCCGCCAATTTTCACGGTAGATTGTTCTTTCGGGTTTTTGAAGTCTGATACGTCAAACAATGACATTTTCATATTAGTTGTCACCGTAAAATTACGCTTCGTAAACGAATCATAGCGTTGCTCTGTATCATAGCCAATACCAATTAAATGTGTGTCATCTAATGGATGCAAGTAATTACTAAAGCCTGGAATCTTTAACTCTCCAAGGATTGCTGGTTTTTTCGGATTTGCTACATCAATGACAAACAATGGATCGACTTCCTTAAATGTCACCACATATGCCTTATTACCCATAAATCGAGCAGAATAAATTTTCTCCCCAGGTGCCATATCTTTCACTGTACCTAGTGTTTTTAACTGTTCATCCAAAATAAAGAGGTGGTTATAGGAGGTGCTTTTCTCATCCCATATATTTCCTTCTGTCGTAAAGATTCGTAAATTGCCCTTATACTCATCCATTGAATATTGATTTAATACAGTCCCCTTTACTTCAGTACTACCAGTGAAATTCAATGTTGTTCCATCTACATTCCATTTAAAAATTTGCGTGTCAGCTGCTCTTGGCATCCATATCATATCCATCGCGCGTTTTTCTAATGGAATAGCGTTATTCCCGTCATAAATGGGCGTCGTTAAATATAGCGCATTCTCTGACATATAAAGTCCACTACTGCCGCCCAAGTATCCTTTTGTATTAGCCGTTGTTGTAGCACCATTTTTTAAATCAACAGCTGTTATTAAACTATAGGTACCATCCATTGTATTAGGCAAAATTGATATTTTTTCTAAAGGTAAGCTTTTGAACACTTCTCCCGTCAAACTATCATATGTTTTTGGTTTTAGATCTACTTTTTGCTCTTGTTGTAATACCCAATAGTTTGGATACATATTACCAATTAAATAGAGTGTGTCCTTGGTAATGCGGATATCCCGTAAATATCCTTCTTGCCCCACATCGCGTATATGTCTTGGGTTGTTTGGATTGGAAATATCATAAAATGAAGCTGTGACCATTCCTGTGCCTGCTTTTTCAATATATTGGTCCCCTATAGCTATTAATAAATTATCATATAGCGCAAGCTTTGAAATATATTGCGACTCCTTCAGCTTAATATTTGCAGCCTGTTTCAAATGCTGGGGGTCTTTAGCGTTAACAACTGTAATGCTTTGGTCTTTTGCAGTAAAAATAAAGCCATCTTTTACAACAACAATATCGCCCTCTTCTACACCTTCCACTTGATTATTAGTAGTAGACTCGTTACTGGTTGTTGCTTTGTCTTCGCTTTTAGCACTTGACATCTCCTCTTCTGCAATTCCACCTCTTGGGGCCTTTAGCAAGTTATTGAAATATTGTTCTAATTCTTTTTCTGATTGAACGGCAGTTAACGTCTCAATAATTGTAAATGGAATAACTTGTGCAGTTACATTCAGTCCTCTCTGTGCAAAGGCTTCTTTTTTTACATGTAATTGATAACTGCCTGGTACAAGTCCCTTTACAACTAATGTTTTTTGATCCTCTAACAATGCAATCGTTGCAGGGACTTTTTTCCCTTTTTCTGTCGTTACATACACATTGTCAGTAAGTTTATTCTTCTTTAAGCTTACAGAAAATGATGCTTGCCAACTTTGGGTAGCCATCCCCACACTAGCAGCCTTAGCAGTTACCTCTGTATTTACTGCCCATGTGAAAATACCAGGCACAATCGCTATAACAGCTATCAAAATGAATGCCAGCCATTTATTTTTCATTATTTTACCTCTCCTTCATATACTTGTTTATCCATTAGACTAGGAAAAAGACGGAAAGTTACATTGTTCTGAAATTTTTTTAAAGATGGATTACACCCTACACCAAAAAAACGAAAGGGAATAATTTCCCCCTCGTTTATTCTTCAAACGGCCATTTTGGTAGCATTTTGGCTAATTGCTTATCTTGGCGTCTGCCTAATACATAATCTGCTTGCATAATGGTATGAATTTCTCGCGTACCTTCATAAATAACAGGTGCTTTCGAATTCCGCAAATAGCGCGCAACTGGATATTCATCTGAATAGCCATATGCACCATGAATTTGTACCGCATCATCAGCAGCCTTATTGGCAAAATCACACGCCTGCCATTTCGCTAAGGATGTTTCTCTAGTATTACGAACACCTTTATTCTTCAATTCACCCACACGATAGACCAATAAACGGCTCATCTGGTAACCAGCATCCATATTAGCTAGCATTTGTCCAACAAGCTGATGCTCTCCTATAGGCTTACCGAAGGTCTCTCGTTCATGACAATATTTAACACTTGCCTCTAAACACGCTTGGATTAAGCCTACAGCTCCTGCAGCTACGGTGAAACGTCCATTGTCTAGGGCAGACATGGCTATTTTAAAGCCTTCTCCCTCTTCACCGAGTCGATTTTCTGCTGGTACACGTAAATCTTCAAAGAAAAGCTCACCTGTATTGCCAGCACGAATCCCATACTTCCCTTTAATGGCCTTTGATGTAAAGCCTGCCATTGAACGTTCTACAATGAATGCGCTAATACCATGATGTTTCTTCGACTTATCTGTATAAGCAAAAACGATAAAGTGATCCGCTATATCACATAAAGAAATCCATGTTTTTTGTCCATTAATGACATAATGGTCTCCATCACGGACAGCTGTAGTCGACATAGCTGCTACATCAGATCCAGCACCCGGTTCAGTAAGACCAAATGCACCGATTCTTACTCCTTTTGCCTGTGGAACAAGATAGCGCTGCTTTTGGTCTTCAGTACCCCATTGCATTAATGTCATGCTATTTAGGCCAATGTGAACGGATACCGCCGTTCGGAATGCTGTATCTCCCCGCTCCAGCTCCTCGCACACAATAGCAAGGGAGTTATAATCCATTCCACTTCCGCCATACTGCTCTGGCACACAAACCCCCATTAGCCCAAGCTCCGCAAGCCTCGACCAAATTTTAGCATCAAAGCCACCTTCGGCATCCCACTTTGCTATATAGGGTATAATTTCTTCATCAACAAACTGCCTTACCGTTTTTCGTAGCATTTCATGCTCAGTGGACATGTCAAAATTCATGTTCAGCACCTACCATTTCACAATCATAGCAGACTTATGAGACGTCTCTTTTATTACTACACCACGTTTGGCCATTTCTTCAATATACGTATCACCAGGCACTACAGATTCAGGTGGGAATACACCGTGCTCTTTAATAACACCCGCACCTATCATCTGAGCTACAACCGAAATAGTATTAGCTGTAGCACGAGCCATCGCTGTTTCATTGATGGTCATATCCTTACGTACAACCATTTCATATTCATATGTCACTTGCTGTTGCGCTTTTTCACCTGCCACAATGACACGTAATAGAACCGCATCTGGTTTTGTTCCCAGCTCCAGTTTCTTTTTAAGAGCCTCACGCACTACAGAACGAACAGGCACCTCTTGGTTATCAACCTCTACCTTATTCGCTGAATCAAGGAAGCCTAAATCTGCTAATAGCTTAAACTTCTCAGCATGCCCCTTATAACGAATTGTTTTATACTCCAATGTGCGGACATTTGGGAATGTTTTATATAATGTGGAGATGCCTCCAGATGTATAAAATGCCTCAAGCACACCAAAATCATCAAAATAAATAGGTTCAACACCTGAAAGGGAAGGGACTTCTTGTAATTTGCCCTTTTGAATCGTTTTTGAAGGCTCAGTATAATGATCAAAAACACCATCTAAAGAAAATACACGTGTATAATAGAGCGGAGGCTTTGGTTCAGTTGGAATGCCCCCCACAAATAGTTTAATAGACTCAACATCATCTAATTTAGAGGCACCATAGCCTGCTAGAATATTGATCATACCTGGAGCAACACCTAAGTCAGGGATAATTGTGACCCCTTTTGCTTTTGCTTGCTCATGAAGATCTAATATATTTTCGGTAACACCACCTATATGGCCACCTAAATCTACAGAGTGTACACCCGCTTCAATGGCTGCTCTTGCAACACGCTCGTTGAAGGAATAAAATAATGCATTAATCACAACATCACCTTTAGAGATGACCTTCATTAATGAATCATCTTGCTCTGCATGAAGCTCTACAACTTCGACTCTATCAGTATTTAAAGTATCCACAAAATCCTGTGCCACTTTTACATCGATATCACCTAAAAATACATGTTCGACTTTATCATTCTTTATTAAATCACGAGCTACCTCTTTACCCATTAAACCTGCACCTAATACAACAACTTTCATCAAGAACATCCCCTTTCGTTGATCTGTTACTCTGTATCGATTTGTGCTCTTTGTAATTTACCGCTGTAGTCTACGTAAATGCTCTTCCACTCCGTATATACATCTAAGGCCGCAACACCTGAATCTCGGTGTCCATTTCCAGTCCCCTTTGTACCGCCAAATGGTAAATGGATTTCAGCACCTGTCGTGCCTGCATTTATATAGACAATACCCGTGTCTAAATCACGCTGTGCGCGGAAAATAGTATTAACATTTTGTGAGAAAATTGAGCTTGATAAGCCAAATTTCACGCCATTATTTACCTCAATTGCTTCCTCTAAGCTTGCTACCTCAATTAGAGAAACGACAGGACCAAAAATCTCTTCTTGAGCAATAATCATGTCAGGCTTTACGTTCGTAAACAGTGTAGGCTCGTAATAAAACCCATTGTCATATGGTGGCTCATTTAAAATTCTGCCTCCAGCTAGTAACGTGGCACCTTCCTGCTTGCCTATTTGTACATAGTGATTAATCTTTTCCAATGCTGCTTTATTAATCACCGGCCCAATTTTAACTCCCTCGTCTAGCCCATCCCCAATTGTGAGCTTTTGCATTTCATCTAAGAGACGCTTTTCTAACTGCTCTTTTACATCTTTATGCACAATCACCCGACTACATGCTGTACATCTTTGTCCAGCAGTACCAAAGGCACTCCAGAGTATGCCCTCTGTAGCCAGTTGAAGATCTGCGTCATCCATAACAATGACAGCATTTTTTCCACCCATCTCTAAAGAAATCTTTTTCAAATGCTTACCGCCAAGCTCCGCTACTTTACTACCTGTTGTCGTTGACCCAGTAAAGGAAATGACCTTAACGTCAGGGTGTTCAATAAGTGCAGTCCCTACTGTCGGCCCTGTACCAAAAACAATATTTGCTACACCATCAGGTAAACCTACTTCTTCAAAAATTTTACCCATTTCATAAGCCATCATAGGCGTCTCATTTGATGGTTTCCAAATAAATGTATTTCCAGCCACAATAGCAGGGAATGATTTCCATGTCGCGATTGCAACAGGGAAGTTCCATGGTGTGATAAGCGCTACAACCCCAATTGGCGCCCTTACACTCATCGCAAATTTATTAGTCAGTTCAGAAGGTGTCGTTTCACCAAACAACCTACGACCTTCACCTGCCATATAGTAGGCCATGTCAATTCCTTCTTGCACTTCTCCTCTTGCTTCTTCAATTACCTTCCCCATCTCTTTTGTTAAAACGGTCGCCAAATATTCCTTTTTTTCTTTCATTTTTTGACCGATGGCATATAAAAATTCTGCACGTTTTGGCGCAGGCACAAGTGCCCAGCTCTTTTGTGCTTGCTTTGCAGCTACTACAGCCTCATCTACCTCATTAGAAGTAGATAGTGGTATGGTAGCAAGTTGCTCACCATTTGCAGGGTTCGTCACTGCTATACTTTGTAAATGTGAATGTGTGCTCCATTTACCACCAATATAGTTTTTAATCTCCACTACATACACCCCCTGAAATACTCTATGATGCCTCGGCTATTGTAACCAGTTGCATTCCTCAGGTACAGAATCTATGAATATTAGTAGAATAAAATACTTCAATATTCCGAATTTTCAAGATGTGATATACCCTGTCATACTATGATTATCAGCGACAACTGCCAGAGGCTTTATTTTCACTTAACTGCCTTCCCCTCTAATAAAAAGAGGATACGGTTAAAGCTAAGTATATTCATAACACCCTTAGTTAAATGAAAATAAATAATACACATTCTAGTTTCTTATATTCGACATTTTCTATTTAATTCCCTTTTTTTCTAAATTATTTAATTTTTCATTGAAACCAAAGTGTTTTATAATCGTATAGAATATCATTAAATTTACTTTTGGAGGAATCCCTTTATGAATAATCATGAAATTGACTACAAGTTATTTGGTGACGACATGCAATATGTGCAAGTTGAGCTTGATCCACAAGAAACAGTTGTGGCGGAAGCAGGCGCTTTAATGATGATGGATGATTCCATTCATATGGAAACTATTTTTGGCGATGGTTCAAAAGGCGGCTCACAAAGTGGTCTTATGGGGAAATTATTAGGGGCTGGTAAACGTTTAGTAACAGGAGAAAGCTTATTCATGACGACATTCACAAATGTTGGCTCAGGTAAGAAGCATGTTTATTTCGCTTCCCCGTACCCAGGTAAGATTATTCCTATGGATTTAAGTCAATTAAACGGGAAAATTATTTGTCAAAAAGATGCTTTCTTAGCAGCAGCTAAAGGTGTTTCTGTGGGCGTAGAATTCCAGAAAAAAATCGGTGTAGGCTTCTTCGGTGGAGAAGGTTTCATAATGCAAAAACTTGAAGGCGATGGTATGGCTTTTGTACATGCAGGAGGAGCCATTCATGAAAAAACATTGCAACCTGGGGAAGTTTTACGTGTAGATACAGGATGTTTAGTTGCAATGACTTCAAATGTAGATTATGATATTGAACTTGTAGGCGGCGTAAAAACGGCACTATTTGGTGGTGAAGGAATTTTCTTCGCTACATTACGTGGGCCAGGAACTGTCTGGGTACAATCATTACCATTCAGCCGTTTAGCAAGTCGCGTCTTTGCAGCGGCACCCATTTCACAAGGCGGTGGTGGCCAGTCAAAAGGTGAAGGCGGTATTGGTGGTTTATTCGATTTATTCAATAGATAAAAAGAAGGAGCATATCTATCAGTGATATGCTCCATTTTTTAATCAATTCGATTTGAAATAGCCTTGCCCTGTCCATAAGCAGCTAATGCTTTGACATTTAACATGAGCATAGCAGTCCTTGTTTCCAAGGACGCACTTCCGATATGTGGAAGTGCCACAACATTTGGGAGCGTTAATAAAGGATGATCCATAGCAACCGGCTCTTGTTCAAAGACATCTAGCCCTGCTGCCCATAACTTGCCACTTTTCAAGACATCGTATAGAGCCGCCTCATCAATAATTCCACCGCGTGAAGCATTTATTAAGACAGCATCCTCTTTCATTAAAGCTAATTCTTTTGCTCCAATGAGACCCTCTGTATCACTATTATAGGGTGTCATAATTACAACAAAATCAGATTGTTTTAAGAGGTCTTCCAATGATACATACCGAAAGCCGTACATTTCTTCCGCCTCATGTCGACGTCTTCGATTATTATATAAAATTTTCATATCAAAACCTTTTGCTCGTCTAGCAACAGCCTGACCAATTCGACCCATCCCAATTATTCCAACTGTCGCTCCTGATACATCTTTACCAACGAGTTGCATCGGGTACCAACTTTTCCATTTTCCCTCGCGTAAATATCTTTCACTTTCTGGAATTCTACGAGCAGTTGCAAGCAGTAAGCCAAATACTAAATCTGCCGTTGTATTCGTTAAGACACCAGGCGTATTTGTCGCCATAATACCTCTTTGTCGTAAAGCCTTCACATCAATATTGTTAAAACCAACTGCTAAATTTGTTACTAGCTTTAGGTTTGGTGCATGTGAAAGTAACTCCTCATCCACTTGATCTGCAATTGTTACCCACAGTACTTCACAATCTGCGACAGAAGCAAGTAGTTTATCACGCGGGATGACAATCTCCTCCTCTTCCCACTGAGAAACTTCATAAAACTCTTTTAATGGCTCAACAATATGTGTAGGAAACTTACGTGTAATAAATAATTTCTTTTTCATGTTCCAAACACCTCACTACTCATTTCCCTAATTCGCCTATAGCGTAACACTTATGGGAAGCATTTTCTAGAGGTTTCTAGTTTGCAGCCTTCCATTAGAATTGATAAATTTCCTTTTCATCAACCTGAAGACTTTATTTATCCGTGAAATCGATTATTTTATCCACTTTGAATGCATAAAGAAACTATGCATAACCTGTATGCATAGCTTAGCTACATCTCATTTAAAATTCTCTGATGGTCGTATTCAAACGATTGGCAACTCTCTCTAATTCCTCAGAGGATGCACCAATTGTCTCTATAATATTTGCTAAATCTGATATTTGCTTTCCTACGTTTTGGAAATTGGTTATGGAATCTTCCACGGAGGTTGATATTGCGTCGAATGCTTTTAGGGACTCGGCATTCCGTTCAATACTATTATTCACGAGCTCCTGTATGTCCTGTATAGCTTGAACTACCTGTGCTGTAATTCCATTAGACATCTGAATTAATTCAGCAATTTGCTCAACTGAACTTTTCGTTTGATCCGCAAGCTTACGTACTTCATTGGCAACAACGGCAAAACCATTGCCATGCTCTCCAGCACGTGCCGCTTCAATTGCCGAGTTTAATGCCAATAAGTTTGTTTGACCAGATATACTTTTAACCATTTCAACTACTGCATTAATCTTTGAAGAAGATTCGTCTAGCTGTTCAACCATACTTGCCATTTCATACGTCTTATGATGAATTTTCCCTGTTTGTTCATTGATTGAAACAATCTTTGCATAGCCTTCACTTGAAACCTTTTGCATCGATTCTGCCTCATGAATGCTATCTTTCAATGAATCGTTCACCTTTTGGGCACTATTAACGAGCTCTGTTACTGTATCAGATGTATTTTGTGATTGAACCTCTAAGTGAGTAGAGATTCCCCCTATTACATCCTTTACATGTTCGCGAACATTATTGCGTTGTTCCTCAATCAATGTATTTGCATAGTTATCGTATTCCTCTAAAACAATTTGCTGTTCAAAATTACATATTTTACTGATTGCATCACATAGTTTTTCTTCCTCACCTTTAGATAAGTGAAGTTCAAAAATGATCTTACGTAGAGATTTTTCTAGAATTTGAAAGGCTGCTAAATACCACTTCGGATATAAGTTGATCTTCACATGCATTTTTGCCACACGTCTACGTTTTTCAAGGAAGGCTTCATCGATTCTCCCCTCAAACATTTCAATAATATGATGGCGTAATGTTTGACGTAGACGTTCACTGGAGCTATGACTTTGAATGACTTCACGTAATGCTGGCACACTTTCAATAGCATGATAAAATGCTGCTACAACTTCCACAACGTTTCTTTCAACATATGGCTTCAAACTATTAATTAATTGAAGATCATATACACTTAATTCCACAAGATTCAATTGCAATAAACGATCAGCATCTTTAATAAAAATACCTATATTAGCTTCATTACTTATTTCAATTGTATTTTTCTTAGATCTACTTACAATTTGAAACATTTTCTCCACCTCATATTATAATCATATACCGAACTAAGTCTATTATCCTATATGCTATTAAAAAATAACAAATCGATAGATAGTTTATGTATCAATTATAATCTCAAAACTACTAAATGAACAATATACAGGTAAATGTTGTCTGTATTTATTAAATTCAATACTCAATTTACATCAAAAAAGATACTTTTTACCCACTTTCATTCACTTTAAGTGAAAGATGGATTGAAAAACCAATAAAATTAAGGCAAAAAGCCACTGCTTCTTGTGAAAGAAGAGTGACTTTTTGTTTACATAAAAATAATTACGCAAAGAACTGCCGCTAAAACTAAACGATATATTGCGAAAGGCATTAATTTCACTTTTGAAATAAGCGCTAAGAAAAACTTGATTGATAATAACGCAAAGATAAATGAACTAATAAAACCGACAGCATAGAATCCAAAATAATCCATCGATAATGTATCCCAGTTTTTCAAAACAGATACTAAACTAGCTCCCGCCATGATAGGTACCGCCATAATGAATGTAAAATCGGCTGCAACACGGTGACTCATACCGAATAATACGCCACCAGAAATGGTCGCACCTGAACGAGAAAATCCTGGCCACAAAGATAGACATTGAACTAGCCCAACTTTAAAGGCTAAACCATATGAAATCTTATCTAAAGAATCTACTTTTGGTTTTCTTGGTGCCAATTTATCCGCTGCAATCATCAGAATTGCCCCTGCTACTAGTGCATAAACAACGTGCTCTACTTTAAAAAGATGATCGTCAATAAAATCCTTAAAGGCAAACCCTAAAACAACTGCTGGTAGCATACCGACAATAACATGCAATAGGTTAAAACGTCTATTTATGGACTGAGACTGACCATCAATTTTGTATAATCCAACTAAGCTTAACATACGCTTCCACATCACCACGATAACAGCTAGAATGGAGCCTAATTGTACGACAATTTTAAATGTGTTGGCAGGATATTTCCCTAAAAACTCCTCTGTTTTTAACCACATATCGTCAACAATAATCATATGGCCAGTTGAGGATACCGGGGCAAACTCCGTCATACCTTCAACAAAGCCTAAAATCAACGCTTTTAATAACTCTATAATTTCCACCTTGTCACCTTACCTTTATTAATCAAATACTCACTTATTATAAATTACTCTATTTTCATATACTACTGCTATTTCACCTATAAGTCATCCACAGCCCTAGCCATTAACGAAATTTCATATCCACTATCCAAAGCTCTGACCTACTACCAATTCGCATAGGCGGACCCCAGAAGCCATAGCCTGATGAAACAAGTGTATGCATTTGGTCTTTCAACTTATAACCATAATCCAGTTCAAATACTCGAGCGGTAATATACTGATTTGGCCATAATTGACCTTTATGCGTATGACCTGATATATGTAAATCCACCCCCAGTTTAGAAGGTGTTAACAAATCGTCAGGCGTATGATTCATTACGAGCCACGGTAAGCTATCGGAAGACTTTAATTCTTCTAGTGACTTTCTATTTTTATTCGTCTTGTCCTCTTGCCCTGTTAATATAAACGCATCCTCTATACGAATTGTTTCATCAAGTAGTATTTTTACATTTGCATTTTCCATTTCTTTTATAAACTCAGGAAT
Source organism: Lysinibacillus sp. VIII_CA (assembly GCF_049943995.1). NCBI lineage: Bacteria > Bacillati > Bacillota > Bacilli > Caryophanales > Bacillaceae > Lysinibacillus > Lysinibacillus sp. VIII_CA. The sequence continues at coordinate 80,199 of NZ_JBNFXM010000011.1, read as the reverse complement.
TTTTTTACCATAGTATTCATGATTACCCAATATACCATAGGTTCCATATGTAGATGTTAATTGTTTCATGACATCTGCCATTTCCCCTTGAACAAACCATTTTGGATCATCATCCACAATATCTCCAGCTAGCAACACAATATCTGGTTGCGCCTCATTCGATAAGTTGACAAAGCTTTGTAAATGCTTTTTATGTGATAAAACACCTAAATGGAAATCAGATGCCACAACAGCTCTCAATGACTTCAGTTCACTACCCTTCTTATCAACTGTTATTTCTAAATGACGAACGACTGGAGAATAGGCTAAATAAGAGCCGATAATACTTAGCATAAATAATACAGCAACTGCTATACTACCAATTATTTGTACATTTTTAAAGGGTGTTAGCCAAAAAATCAATTGTGCTACTAAGCATAGCAATAAGCCATATTCAAAAACAAACATCCAGTAATTACCAAAAACTGAAAAGAACCGTAAGGACTCATGCAATCTTCCGATAATTATACTGAGAGCGATAAGGTACAATACTAACCAAAATATGATTGGGTAACGGAACCACCCCATAGCCACTAGCCACTGCTTTACTCCCCACCCCAAATAGAAAGTCAACGCACTATAAATACTAATTAAAAGTATACCACCGATTACTTTTGGCATATCTTCGTCCTCTACCTTCCTATATATTTAGTTGATTATATCATTTATAAGTAACAGTCATATTGCATGAAGTACTTGAATAATCTTCTAAAAAAAGAGGGACTAACTGCTTTAACCGCCACATGGTAAGCATAGCTTATTATTTCCTATCATTCTCTTGTTTAACGTGACATTCCACTGGACATAAATGACAATTTCGTCATTTTAGTATAAAGTGCTACTATTATTTTCACAAATATTCCAGTAACATAATAGTTGATAGAAGAAATTTACGTATTTACGAGCAAAAAGGGGTGCTAATTCAAATGACACGTTATAAATTTGAAACAACAGAGCATGAGTTATTTCGTAAAACCTTTCGTAAGTTTTTAGCAGAAGAAGCTGAACCACATTATGCACAATGGGAAAAAGATCATCTCATTCCGCTTACATTTTGGCGGAGGCTTGGTGATATGGGCTATCTGTGCCCCCAAGTTGAAGAGCAATATGGTGGACTAGGACTTGATTTTAGTTTCGGTGTTATTATTCAAGAAGAGCTTGAGCGTATAGGTTCAAGTCTTATTGGGATTGGTCTGCATAATGATATTGTTGTACCTTATATTGAGTCCTACGGTACACACGAGCAAAAATCTCGGTGGCTGCCAAAATGTATTTCAGGTCACTATATTACAGCAATCGCCATGACTGAGCCAGGTACAGGTTCAGACCTAGCAAATATTCAAACAACTGCTATTCGCGATGGTGACCATTATATTGTTAATGGCCAAAAGACTTTTATTACAAACGGAATTCATACCAACTTAGTGGTTGTCGCCGTTAAAACAAATCCGTCCGCTGAAAAAAAACACCAAGGTATAAGTCTGCTTGTCATTGAAGATGGTACACCAGGCTTTACAAAAGGGCGGAAGCTGGAAAAGGTCGGCATGCATGCTCAAGATACAGCTGAGCTATTCTTTGAAGATTGCCGAGTGCCAGCACACAACTTACTTGGTGAAGAAGGCAAGGGCTTTGTTTATATGATGGAAAAACTTCAACAAGAGCGCTTAGCTGTAGCGATTGCTGCACAAACAGCAATTGAGGATATGCTTGCCTTAACACTCGACTATGTAAAATCACGCCAAGCATTTGGTAAGTCAATTGGAGATTTTCAAAATACACAATTTAAAATAGCCGAAATGGCAACTAAAATGGAGCTCGGTAAATCATTTTTGGAAACGTTGATTGAAGAGCATCTCGCAGGAAAAGATGTAGTAACAAAAGTTTCCATGGCGAAATACTGGATAACTGAAAATGCCCGTGAGATAGCCACACAATGTATGCAGCTTCATGGGGGCTATGGTTATATGGAGGAATATAAGATTGCACGAAGGTATAGAGACATCCCTGTTATGTCCATCTATGCAGGCACCAATGAAGTCATGAAAGTAATTATCGCCAAGAATTTAGGCCTGTAATGGTGTAATGGAAAAAAGATGGTGGCCATCCTCTGCCACCATCTCCTCCCTATACTGCTGAAATTCGAACTGTCACTTTAAATAAATCGCCATCCACATCAATTGTCATTCGAGCTCCATGCAAATCAACAATAGATTGTGCAATGGCTAATCCAAGTCCAGACCCCTCTGTATGACGTGAAGCATCTGCACGTTTAAAACGCTCAAATAATTCCTCAGCATCTTCATTAATTTCATACTTCGCTACATTTTTCACTGTTAATTCAGCATCGCCATCTGCTGTTCGTTTTAACGTCACATAGACGCGTGTGCCCTCTAATGCATATTTCAATACATTAACAATTAAATTATCAATGAGTCTCCACCATTTTTGACCATCTACATAGGCATAAATAGGCTCATGCGGCATCGCCATTCGTAAATCTAAACGCGACTGAATTAAATCTTCCTTATGCTCCCCTACTGCCTGCTGAATGAGTTGTGTCAAATCTACACGACTTCGTTGCAGCTCAATATTACCACTTGCCATTTTCGATACTTCAAAAAGATCTTCAATCAATACTTTTAAACGTTCAGATTTTTTATCAAGAATATGAATGTATTGTTGACGTTCTTCCTCTGAAAGATTAGATTTTTTCAAAAGATCTGTATAAGTAATAATGGAAGTTAACGGTGTTCGTAAATCATGACTCACATTTGTAATAAGCTCTGTTTTTAAACGTTCACTTTTAGCCTGCTCATGCATGGATGTCCGAACGCCTTCTCGTAAATGATTAAGATTTTCCGCATGACTAGCGAGCGGGGACTTACCTTTCACCTTCACGTCACGATTCAGTCGCCCATTGGCCATATCTTTCGTATCCTTCATAATACGGTTTAAATAACCCATTCTTGATAAGAATACAATCAAGGTTGGAAACCCTACGAACATACATATGCCTAGAACAAGGACTGGGAAAGCTCCTCCCCTTAACATAGAAGCGACAAGGCTTCCCCCTCCAAAGAAGGCCGCCGCTAACATGAACAGTGCGTGCAACGCTATAGAGCGATTAATAAATAAATCCGTAAGTGAATCCCCGAGTGACCATAAATAACTGGATTTCACATTTTGCTCTAACTTTTTTATCGTATCTATTCTTGTATAAAGCCAAATTAATTGAATAAAGAAAGCAATTCCTATAACAATTAACACACCTAATTTAAAGGCGAAATCTAGGATAGAGCGTACATAATTATATTGAAAATTGTAATCGTAAGTGTATTCAATCGATTCGAAAACAATTTGAGAAGAAATAAGATACATAAACCCAGTGATTAACAATAAGGCAACTTGAAAATCAAATTTCACCTTATTTAAAATATCTTTTTCCTTCATACCTCTGACAGTTTGCAGTACATCCTTACGACCTCTCCAAGCGAAAATTGCCGTTATTATACTAGTGAGCCATATAAAGAAATAGGTATATTGATTACGATGAAAACGATTATAATCCTGCATAACCCCTAATGATTGAACTGCTTTTTTAGAGATGGTTAAGACTCCTGTATACTCTGCTGTTTCATAAAGATTATCGACGTTCACATAAGTTTCTGTACGGTAAAAAATATCTCTTACATTATTACTAATGTTCCCTACATATAAAGGATTTCGCTCAGAATACTTTATTTTGTAGGCGCTACTTTCTGAAACATCCCCTGCACGGTATGTTTCTCCTGTTTCAGAATTCGTCAACTCATAAGACCAGTAATCATAAGACTTTTTAAAGGTTTTCGCTTCATCCTGTGCTGCCTTTATATATTTATCGATAAGTGCTTCTTCTCCAGCAAGAATCTTTTTTCGCACATGTTCATCGTTTTCGAAATTGGCTGTAATGTCCTTAATTTTATTATCGCGTTCAGTTTCTAACTTTATTTGTAATTCTCCCGCATTGGCATCTATTGCTTCCTGAATTCGCTGTTCGTATTGTTGTTTAATATTATCGATTTGCTGTCCTAATGTACCATAATAATTACGATGCTCTTCAATTTCCGCCTGCGTAATCTCTATTTTCCCTTTCAAGTCTTCTGCCCTCGGTAAATTTATTACTAACGGCCCAAGTTCTGAAGTAAAATTATCGATTTCATGTTGGAAATTTTCTGATTCAAAATAGGACTTACCAATATACTGATAACCTACATGCCAAAAAGTAAAGATGCCGAAAATAGTCCAAATGAGACTCATTAACACTAGTAGAGATTTCCATTTTTTCATCATGACTCTAACACTCCTCTAAAAAATTCTTTCTAATAATTGTAAAACCTCTGAGGAGCGAGAATCGACGATTTGATAAGCATAAACGCCAAAATAAATAAGTCCAACAACACCTGCAATGAACCCTGCAATAGTCATATACTTCTCTATTTTATTTTTCCATTTTATAGCCAACGCCCCATACCACCTTTAGATAGCGTGGGTTTTTTGGGTCCGCTTCAATTTTTTCACGAATTTTTCGAATATGTACGGCTACAATGTTTTCAGCATTGTAGGCTTCCTCATTCCAAACTCGTTCATAAATTTCACGAATCGAAAAAACACGCCCTGCATTTTTCATTAATAATTCCGTAATTTTATATTCTATTGGTGTTAGTCGAACTGGTTCTCCTTCTAAAATGATCTCTTTAGCATCTTCATCAAGAATAAGTCCGTCAATTTCTACTTTTGTTGCACCTTCACTATACGTTCCTAGTTGTACATAGCGTCTAAGCTGTGATTTCACCCGCGCTAATAATTCTAATGGATGGAATGGCTTTGTTACATAATCATCCGCGCCTACCGATAGTCCATGAATTTTATCGCCATCCTCTGCCTTTGCACTAAGCATAATAATAGGAATATTGCGCTCTGCTCTAATTTTAAATGTCGCAGTAATCCCATCCATATTGGGCATCATTATATCTAAAATGATTAAATGTACTTCATTATTTTCTAGCTTGTCTAATGCTTCTAAGCCGTCTGCAGCTTTAATAACATTGTAGCCTTCATTTTTCAAATAAATTTCTATACCATCACGAATATCTTGATCGTCGTCTGTAACAAGAACTGTTAGTTTCGTCATGATAGACACCTCGCTCTCAAATATAAGTGTACCTTTCAAATCTTAAAAACCAGCTAGTAAAAAAATGAAGAATTTCTTAAGGTTTCAGCTTATTATGAAGCCTGCTTTGCCTCCCACCTATTGTCAATACAACAATGCCGCCTAATAGCATTGCTACACCTAACCAGGACAATCCACTGAATTGTTCCCCAACTAGAAAAACGCCAAGAATTGCGGCTGTCAATGGCTCAGCTAACGATAGAGTGACAGCTGTTGATGAATTTATTTTTTGCAAACCGTTCAAGAACAATAAATAAGCTACACTTGTACACATAATTCCCATAAATAATATCGTCCATAGATTTTGCATATTTTCTAACCAGGTAAACCCATTAGAGAGTGAAAAAGGGAATAAAAATAAAGTACAAAGGGAAAATGTCATAGCAACTGCTGGTAACGCATCTTCCTGCGCCATTAATTTCTTGCTAATATTTGTATAAAACGCAAAAGATAACCCTGCACAAAGCGCTAAACCAAAGCCACTCGCTTGTACAGTTTCTTCTCCATTATTAATAAATAATAAAAAACAGCCGATGATTGCCATCAATGTAGCTAGGCCCCAAATACCAGACGGTCGATTTTTCCATATCAACCATTCAATAATGCCTGAAAATACTGGTGCACTTCCAATGGTCGCAACAGTTCCAACCGCTACACCTGTTAGACGAATAGATGAAAAGAAAAGACCTTGGAAAAGAGCAATACTTGCCGCAGCTAAAATCGTCCATTTCCATGACCAATTTAGGAAATTAATTTTACGGAAAATAATTGTAATAGCTAAGAGGAGCCCACCACCAATGGCAGAACGAATAGTGGCGACTGCAATCGGAGATACATTATTATCTAAAAATGTTTGGGCAGTTCCTGTCATTCCCCATAAAATAGCTGCTAACAATACAAACAATGGATTTAACATGTAGACCCCTCCGCCTTATTCCTTCTTCCATACTTATCATACATATTTATCCAAAATCAAACAATTAACATTTTTACTATTTTCATTCACCAAGTATGCATTCGGTTAAATGGACGTTATAATAAATACAGTTAAAGGAGCGATTGTATGTACAAAACAATTGAAGAAACAGCTATTGAACTAGGTATGTCTAAGGAACAGATATTACGCCTAGTCTATGAGGGACGCATCCGTTCCGTTTTCGATGGAAATATGATTCTCATAAATAGTGGGCAATTTAGTACGTATTTTAATCAATTGGAGCGTATTAAAGAGGAAATCGAAATATGGAGATCTACTCCCATACCAGAGGATATTGACGTAAAAGACGAGGATTAAAAAGCCCACCATTCAAACAATAGAATATTGTTGAATGGCGGGTTAACTTTATAAAACAATAATTATTAAATCGTTACAACAAACCCTGCCCTTTTCCCGATGATTTCAGCATAATCTTCTACCATCACACTTGCTGTTGGGTACATTCCAGCACCAGGACCTACTAGGGTTAAAGTGCCAATATAATTAGTTTCTAGTGCAACTGCATTGAACACATCATCGACTGGATAAAGTGGATGTTCTTTATCAACCAGTTGTGGACCAACCTTTGCTACAATTTTCCCACTAGCTAGTTTTTCTACCTCAGCTACATGACGGTAACGTAGACCCTTTTCACATGCTTCATGAACTTGCGAAGCTGATATACTATCTATGCCAATCACTTCTACATCCGCCCAATCAGGTTGTTCTCCAAATGCCAAGGCACTTAAAATCATTAACTTTTTAAAGGCATCTTGACCAGAAATATCATTATACGGATCTGCCTCTGCATAACCTAAACTTTGTGCTTCTTTTAAAGCTGTTTCAAATGACCAGCCCTCAGCTCGCATTTTGGTTAAAATATAATTACACGTACCATTTAAAACACCTTGTATACGACTTACGTCATTAACAAGTAATATATTTTTCATCGTTTTAATAACAGGTACTCCTCCAGCAGTTGTAGCCTCAAAACCTACAAAAACACCATTTGCTTTTGCAAGCTCTTGTAACTCTAATCCACGCTTTGCAAACATGACTTTGTTGGCAGTAATAACATGGCATTTATGCTCTACTGCTCGCTTTAAATAGCTATACGCAGGCTCTTCGTTCACAATTGCTTCGAATATTACTTGCATACCTGGTTCAGCCAAAACATCATCCATGCTTGTAGTCATTAAATGTGCTGTGCCTGGGACACGTTCGCGACTAGCATCTGTTACTAAAATCTTCGCTACTTCCAACTCAATACCTAATTTATTTTTAAGGTCTTCTCGCTTTTCCTTTAATATATGATAGATCCCTTGACCTACCGTTCCAAATCCTAAAATCGCTGCCTTTATAGTTGCCATTCTTATTATTCCCTCCAACTTACATTCCGCAGTTTCATCAAGCCAATCTCTCCATGGGGTTGTGTCAAATTGATTGACACCAACCGCAGGCCTTAGCCACCCCTTATTTTTGGGGTAAATTTTGTTATTCAGTACATGTTAGAACAAATACAAATTCAAATAATTCGAAATTTAACTTAAAGAAAATTGTAACGTATATATATACTTTACACAAGAAAAATCTTTCTAGGAAGGACATTTGTTTTCCCTAGACGTGCAAAGGAAATCGTTTTCATTCCCTTTACTATACGTTTTTTAAGTTTTTCGATAAGATTTGAACAAATATTGACTCTTTGCATTCAAATTATGATGTCTTTCTTCTATTATATATGTATGTTCAGACACCCATAAACCAGCTAAATAATCAAACCGCTATAAAAAAAGCTCATTCCCTGTAGCAGCAGAGAATGAGCTTAAATATATGAGGGATTTTTTAGCTCGCTTTTGAAAGCAATTGATAACGATATTGTTTTAAAGCTTGTTGAACAATACAAATTTCTTCTTCTGTAAAATTTGGTATTGCATACGTACGTTCCACTAATTGAAATGTACCATATTTCAAATAAAATTCTGTTGCTGGAAGCTGGATGTGGCTCACACCATACTTCTCATATGTCTCATAAACTTCCTTAACCATAAAGCCATTATCATCTGTGCATACCTGTTCCTGATACGCTGAATGACCAAAAATTTGTTGCCATTTACGTTCTACTAATGTAAGGATGTGTTGAATGGATTGGTTGTTGACAAATACATGGCCTTCATTTAGTTCATAAATTAAATAAGATGCAATGTTTTGCGCACTATAGACATTACCCATTTTAAACACTCCTTTATCATTAGTTTTTTGAAGAGTAGCCACTGGCTATGTAACTACTCTCCTATCTATTCAAAAGTGGGGGAGCACTTATGAAAACAGTTACCTTTTCCAAGAGGTTTTTCCGTACACTTAACTTATTTCCAAGTATATAACAAGGTTTTAACAAAGTCAATAATGCATATAAAAATACTCGGTATTATTTTTTGAAAGGTTCTGACAATGAACGGGTGCAATAATTGGTGGATGTAGCAACGTTTAACATATACCAAATGAGGCTATTCGAATGAGAAAATACGTAAACGCTACAACATTCACCGCTCTATTCTATATTAAGCTTCTATTGTTTGTTCAGCTACTGCTGTTGCCTGAGTAATAGCCTGCTCTAAATCTGCAATGATGTCCTCCACTGCCTCTAAACCGATTGATAGGCGAATGAGCGATTCGGTTACACCAGCTTGAATTAGTTCATCTGCTGATAATTGTTGGTGCGTAGTAGATGCTGGATGGATAATTAGCGACTTAGCATCACCTACATTTGCCACATGTGAAAACAGCTTTACATGATCAATAAGCTTTCGTCCTGCTTCACGTCCACCTTTAATGCCAAAGGTAAGCACTGAACCGAAGCCATTTTTTAAATATTTTTTCGCCAACTCATGTGTTGGAAAATCTTCAAGGCCATTATAATTTACATACTCCACAGATGGGTGGTTGCGTAAATATTCAGCTACAGCTAAAGCATTTTCATTATGTTTAGGGATACGCAAATGAAGCGTCTCTAAACCTTGTAATAGATTGAAAGCTGCATCTGCACTTAATGTTGGGCCAAAATCACGTAACAACTGTACACGTAGCTTTGTAGCAAAAGCTGCAGAGGCTGTATCGATTCCATAGCGTAAACCATGGTAAGAAGCGTCCGGCTCTGTAAAGCCTGGGAATCGACCACTAGTCCAATCAAACTTACCAGCGTCTACAACAACACCACCTAAAGTTGTACCATGACCACCTATCCATTTAGTTGCTGAGTGAACTACCACATCTGCACCATAATCAATAGGTGTGGAACCATAAGGAGAAGCAAATGTACTATCAATAATTAATGGCAAGCTGTGGTCATGTGCTATCTTAGCTACTGCTTCAATATCTAAAACCTTTAAGCTTGGGTTACCGTAAATTTCAGCGAAGACAGCTTTTGTTTTATCGGTAATGGCAGCCTTAAAATTTTCTGGGTTTGTTTCATCTACAAAAATCGTTTTAATACCATAGTTTGGTAATGTATTAGCGAATAAATTATACGTACCACCATATAAAGAACTAGCAGCTACAATTTCATCACCTGCTCTAGCTAAATTTAAAATAGAAAATGCAATAGCTGCTGCACCAGATGAAAGTGCTACTGCTGCTGTTCCACCTTCTAGTAAAGCCACACGCTTTTCAAAAACATCCACTGTCGGATTCGTAATTCGTGTGTAAATGTTTCCAGCTTCCTCTAAGGCAAAAAGACGTTGCGCATGAGCAGTGTCTTTAAAAACGAAAGCAGTTGAACGGTAGACAGGAACTGTTCTAGAACCTGTCACAGGGTCGGGCTCTTGACCACCATGTAACAGCAGTGTTTCTGGTTTAAAATTTGTCATTGTGTACCTCCATTTGGTTATTTTTTTTACGATGGTACCGGAGATGAGGAGGATTTTTCTGTAGAAAACAAAAACCCTCTTCAGCTAAGAAGAGGGTTGCGGTTGCAAGTTTTCCTCCCCTTATCTGCCAGATCCAAGTAAGAATCTGTAGGAATTAGCACCTTAGTAAGTTCATCACCTACTGGTTGCCGGGCATCATAGGGCCTATCCCTCCGCCGCTCTTGATAAGAGTATGAGATTCAATTTCCATCGTTGTTACAAAGTATAAGCATAGAGTTTTTTTCTGTCAACATCTAAATTTTATTTTTTCCGAAACTTCTGTCTGCTCTTTTACGTAATATGAACGCATACACTATTTTAGAAAAAAATTTGAAAGGAGTATTTTTATGGTAAAAGCCGTGATCTTTTTTCTAGTTGTTGGCTATTTGATTGGCTGTATTCACGGCTCTAAAGTGGCACAATTTTTATCCGGGGTTGATTTAAAAAAAGCTGGCCATGGCAATGCTGGTGCCTCTAATGCTACGCTTTCACTCGGCTGGAAATATGGCGTTTTAGTAGCTCTTATCGATATTGGAAAAGGCGTCGTAGCCATCGTCGGTGCACATTTTTATTTAGCAGATGCAACACATTTAACAGCAGAACAAATATGGCTCCTCACCTACTTGATAGCTGCAGGGGTTATTTTGGGGCATAATTTCCCTTTTTATATGGGCTTCAACGGTGGAAAAGGAACTGCCTCCATCATTGGAATTTTACTTGCGGTTGATTGGAAGATTGGTTTATTTGCACTTATTCTATTTGTTATTTTATCTTTCGCAACGAACTATTTAATTGTTGGTGTATTAGAGTTTTACCTCGTTTTTTGTACAGCTACTTATTTATGGATTCCTGGATTAGGCCCAACCATTATTGCCATTCTACTTTTTGGTATTGCTATTATTTTGCACTTTGAAAATATTAAACGTTTAACCAATGGAACAGAGCCTAAAGTTACTTCTGCCTTCAAGAAAAAGAAATAGTATTTCCCGAGAGAGATTTGTATTTTTTATGACCACAAATTTTCTCTTTAATTACTATTAAAGCTGTAAACTGACATATTTTTCTTCCTTTCATTCTATATAATAAATGGATGAATTCTTATCTTAAAAAAACATTTTGTTGACCGATGTTAAGGATAATAACCGTCATTTTTACGTAGACGTAGAAGGGATGAGAAAATATGTCTTCACCTAAACAAGCAGCAACGAAGCGTAATCTAAAGCCTTTATGGATTGGGTTGGCTTTTGCTTTATTAATTATTATTATTTTTTTACCTAATAACGGTGAGTTACCTGTAGCTGGGCAGCGCGCTTTAGCCATCTTAGCTTTCGCGGTCATCCTTTGGGTAACTGAGGCCGTTTCATATCCTGTTAGCTCTGCAATGATTATTGCACTCGTCACCGTTTTACTAGGTCTTGCCCCCTCCATGGATGATCCCACAGCACAACTAGGTACCGCTAGCGCCTTAAAACTATCATTAAGTGGTTTTAGTAATTCTGCTGTCGCCCTAGTAGCAGCTGCTCTTTTTCTAGCAGCAGCTATGCAAATTACCAATTTGCATAAACGACTTGCTCTCTGGATTCTTTCACTTGTAGGAACAAAAACAAAAGCTATTGTTTTCGGTGCTATATTAGTTTCCATTGCCCTTGCATTTTTTGTTCCTTCAGCTACTGCACGTGCTGGCGCAGTAGTCCCTATACTTCTTGGAATGGTCGCAGCATTTGGTTTACCGCGTGATAGTCGACTTGCTGCTTTGCTTGTTATTACTTCTGTACAAGCTGTTTCCATTTGGAATATCGGTATTAAAACTGCGGCAGCGCAAAATATGGTTGCTTTAAATTTCATCCAAGAGCAATTTAATGTAAATATTTCATGGGGTGCTTGGTTACTTTATGCTGCCCCATTCTCGATTATTATGTCAGTAGCCTTATTTTTCATTATGATTACGCTTATTAAGCCTGAGACGAGCAATATTGATGGTGGTAAAGAAGTCATCAAGAAACAGCTTGCTGAGCTTGGACCATTAAAAGCACCTGAAATTCGATTGATCATTACATCATTAATTTTACTATTTTTCTGGGCTACGGAAGGCAAGCTCCATCCATTTGATACAACAACGGTTACAATTATCGCCATTGCTGTTCTACTAATGCCTAAAATCGGCGTTTATTCGTGGAAGGAAGTTGAACCTCATATTCCTTGGGGAACAATCATTGTCTTTGCAGTTGGTATTATGCTCGGAACTATTTTACTGAATACAAAAGGTGCATCATGGTTATCAGATAAAGTTTTTGGTTCACTCGGTCTAGATACAATGCCAATTCTTGCTACCATTGCTATCGTAACATTATTTAATATTCTTATTCATTTAGGTTTTGCCAGTGCAACAAGCCTAGCCTCTGCACTTATACCTGTGTTTATCGTGTTAGCTTCCACATTAACTGCTAATGTAGATCAGGTTGGTTTTGTTATCGTCCAACAATTTGTTATTAGCTTTGGTTTCCTATTGCCAATTAGCGCACCACAAAATATGCTTGCCTACGGTACAGGAGCATTTACAACAAAGGATTTCCTGAAATCAGGTATTCCATTAACGATTCTCGGCTTCCTCCTAATTCTGCTGTTCTCTGCAACTTATTGGAAATGGATTGGCCTATTGTAAAGCTTTAATCGTCTTAGATAGATTTATTAACTAAAAGGCCTTGAGGGAGCAGCTGTCCTTCAAGGCCTTTTGTATTAGAACTCTATTTTGATAAAGCTGGGTCTTTCATTGTTCCACTTTTTGCGTAATTGACATGCCATGACAGCGCTTTTTCAAGATCATGCGGTGTATGATGTCCACCAGTTGTCTCATTAGCGTCATTAAAGTATTGCCATAGCTGCTCACGATAATCAGGGTGTGCACAATGATCAATAATTAGTCCCACACGTTCCTTTGGAGCAAGCCCTCGTAAATCAGCTACTCCCTGCTCTGTTACGATAACATCAACATCATGCTCTGTATGATCCACATGCGATACCATTGGGACAATGCTCGAAATATTGCCACCCTTTGCATAGGATTTAGTTACAAAAATTCCCAAACGTGCATTGCGAGCAAAGTCACCAGACCCCCCTATACCATTCATCATTTTAGTACCAGAAACATGCGTAGAATTAACATTTCCGTAGATATCAACTTCTAATGCTGTATTCACTGAAATCAAACCGAGTCGACGAATGATTTCTGGCTGGTTTGAAATTTCTTGCGGACGCAATACTAATTTATCCGCATACTTTTCAAAGTTCCCATAAACACGGTTTCCTACTTGTTCAGAGAGGGTAATGGAAGTAGCAGAAGCAAAATTCACTTTTCCTGCATCGATTAATTCAAATACTGCATCCTGAAGTACTTCTGAGAATACTTCTAAGTTCTCAAACTCAGAATCTTTAAATCCAAGTAATACCGCATTCGCCACTGATCCAACCCCAGATTGAATTGGACGCAGGCTTGTTGTTAAACGGCCCACTTTAATCTCTTCACGCAGGAAGTTTAACAGGTGATTAGCCATAATATCTGTTTCCTCGTCAGCAGGAACAATTGTTGATGGGGCATCTAAAATGTCAGAAACTACAATACCTTTTACTTTATTCAAGTCTAATGGAATACCAATTGTACCAAGACGATCAGACACATTTTGTAAAGGAATTGGGTCACGTTTCCCTTGTTGTGCAGGAACGAAAATATCATGTACGCCCTCTAATGCATCTAGCTGTGCTACGTTTAATTCTATGATGATTTGATCTGCCTCTTGCACAAAAATCGGAGAGTTACCAACTGAAGTTGTAGGAATTAATAAGCCATCTTCTGTAATAGCAGCCGCTTCAATAATTGCAAAATCAATAGGTCCTATAATGCCTTGACGAACTAACTCCGCATTATGAGATAAATGCGCATCCACAAATGTGATATCACCACTATTAATTTTATTACGAATACCAGCATCTGCCTGGAAAGGTCCTCGTTTGCGAATAACGCCAGCTTCCGCTAGGTATTGGTCTACCTCAGGGCCAAGAGATGCGCCTGTATATATATCTACCTGGAAGCTCTCTTTTTTTGCTTTCTCTACAAGCGCAAGAGGTACGACTTTTACATCCCCAGCACGAGTGAAACCGCTCATCCCTAATACCATACCATCCTTAATCCAAGATGCTGCTTCTTCTGCTGTTACAACCTTGCCCTGTAATTGCTCATGGCGAAGCTTTTTCGCTAACTTTTCTTCCATTCCTTATTCCTCCATCCCACTTTATTTTTGTTCAACTAGTATTTGGTTCCATGATCTCTGTCATCAAAATTACCTCTGCTTCAAACAAATCTGCAGGAGGCTTTATCCTTAATCAAAAGAGCTACCCCACTCCTCTTCAGCATAAGGATATTCTAATTTTTGGTAGCACAACCAAATAAACAGCCGATTATATAATTTTATACTATTTAGAATATTTAATCTATATTAAAAGAAATATTTAACTTTCCGAGATAAATTCTACATTTCAAACTATTTAAATATAGTTATATGCCCCTCTTCATCGATTTTGATTAGAAAGCGTGCTATGCTCTTAATATATAAGTGACAAAGGAGAGTAGACAAATGGTTAAAGAATTATTACGAAACCATTCTTCAGTAAGAATCTATGATGGAAATCCAATCTCAAAAGAAATTATTGAAGAATTAATCGCAACAGCTCAAATGGCTGCAACGTCACATTTTGTACAAGCATATAGTGTTATATGGGTAACAGATGCAGATAAAAAAGAAAAATTGGGATTACTCTCTGGAAATCCCCGTCAGTATGATACTTCTGGTGGAGCATTTGTTTTTTGCGTTGATTTCAAGCGCCTACAAATGGCTGGTAAATTAGAGGGAGTAGACATCGTGGCTGATTCAGCAGAAAATGTCCTTGTTGGAGTTGCTGATGTATCATTGTTTGCGCAAAATTTTGTTATTGCTGCAGAATCAATGGGATATGGTATTTGCTATATTGGAGGAGTCCGTAATAACCCTTCAGAAATAAGTGAATTATTTAATCTACCAGACCACGTTTTCCCGTTGTTCGGTCTAACAATCGGCATACCTGTTCGCCGTAATGAGGTAAAGCCACGGTTGCCTGTGTCTGCTGTACTACATGAAAATGAATACAATTCAGAAAAGTATGATGAACTTTTACCAGCGTATAATGAGACAATGGAAGCGTATTATAATAGTCGATCATCTAACAGAAAAATCGATAATTGGACAAAGCAAATGGCTGATTTTTTAATCGAACAACGTCGTCCACATATAAAAGAGTTTTTAGCTACTAAAGGATTTAACTGGAAATAAATCACTTCCACTGAAATGGGGTTACTATCGGATGATAATAACCCCATTTTTTTCATAATTTCGTTACCTCTTTGTATTAACTCTAGTCATTATGTCTCGATATATCTATTAAGTACAATATTAAATTAAACGAAAAGACTCTTCCATTTTCCAACAATTCCATTCATATTAATAAATGATTATGTATTTACGAAAGGAGTTATACAAGCAATGTCCTATATCAATAAACATCTTGCTCGTACCTTAGAACAACAACATAAGAGAAGTGTAAGAGGTTTATTTTTAAAAATTGAAGAGCTTAATGCTGCTTGCACCCAACTACGAAAACGACTTGAACGTGAAACAGATATAACCGTTTATAAATATGCGATAGATTATGTCAATCAATTTGTTGCCCATACCTCTATCCTCAATTTAAAATTTATTACTAATACGCAAAATTTAGAGGTGTTAGTATTACACGCTCTTCTACTATCCTATATTTTAGAAACTGAGGGCAACCAGTCTTTTGCATACGAGGAAAAATTGCTAAAAGGATACATACAAGATACTTTCACATTAAACGATCATGCAAAAACACTCTTTATAAACCATCGAGAAAAAATGCTTAGCTATATTCAAAACGAAGAAACATAAAAAAGACGACCTTGAAATACGAACAAGATCGTCTTTTACTTTTTTATTGTAAGCCTTTAATAATTAAAGAACGGACTGGCAGGAATTGCTCCCCTGTTTCACCATATTTGATAATAACCTCGTCACCTTCTTGTAAATAAATAGCTAAAGGTTCTGTTTCGGCACTTACTAAGTAATTTTCACCATTGCTTAATAAGAAAGAAATCGTTGTAAAATCACCAAGTCGTTCCTTGTAAACTCGGACAACTTTTCCGCTAGCCTGTTTCTCTTCTGCATTTGAACTACCATCTACCGTATTTCCTCCACGACTTAAAGCAGTTTTATATAGCTTCAGCGCTTCTCTTGGAGTAGTAGCGTAAACAGAAATTTCCGGATTGGCTGCTGACACGATGAAATAATTTTGTAAAAATCCATTTGAATCAAGCACCGCCGTCAGCCAGCTAGCTTCTCCATAAAAATTGTAGAGTACTGGCATTTCACCAGCCCATTTTTTCTCAATAAATTTCTTTTCGATAATTTGCAAATTCCCCTGTGAGTCCATATAGCTTGAATCTAGATTACCTGTGTAATAGGTTGCTTCCCCTGTTCTTGCATTCGTTAAGGAATAACCTAACATAGAATCTACGCCCTCTTTAGGACTTGTAAAATCTGTGAAGTAATACATATCGCCTTTTTCATCAAAAATAGGACTGACATTCGATTCTGTCCCTTCGTCCGAAGGAATTTTTACATCTTTTTTACCAAACATACTGTTCCAAAAACCATGAACATAATTACCGAAATAACTGTTCTGTAAGCTTACAGTCTCTGGTGAAACTGCACCATCAATAAACTCAGGTATAGCATTAAGCTTAACCACTTCCGACTTCCCTGTAAGTGCATCGACCAAGACAATACCTTTTACATCAAAGCCATTACGCCCCGAAATAAATTCACCATATGAGCGAATGTAATAAGGCTTCCCTTCATCATCTACTTCAAGTTGTACATCTCCGTAGAATATAAGGAATGGATGTTGTAAACGAATATGACGTTCTAAATTGGCATTTAAATAGGCTGAAGGAACATATTTCATTTCCTCTTTTACAAATTTAGGATTATCTGCTGAATCTGTAGCACTCATAATAAAGTAACCAGGTGTTGTATCACCATTCATCCATTTAAAGAATCCAGAAAATTCAACTGGAGCGATATAAACATATTCACCTTTTACTTTTTGAATTTGTAAACGACCTAATTCATAATAGCTTGTATTCGGTACTTGCCCGAATGCCTTTTTCATTTTATTACGAGCAAATTTTGGTGGAACACTTGCAGGTGTCTGTGTCTCATCAAACGGCTTTAGCTCCACTTCTTCCTTCATCTCTGAAGACTTAAATTTCTCATTCGCGTTCCATAATGGTGCTGATAGAACATAGACTGCAACACCTAAGCTTGCTAAAAATAAAACACCTTTTATTTTTCGTTCAATGCCACTTGCTAGCATTGCACCAATTAACGTTAATAAAATAATAACTGGCCAGAAAACAAGCCAATTGACGTCAATTTTTGTTACATACAAAGTGAGTCCTGTTGCTAAAAACCCTAACACAAAGACACCAATAAAAAAGTATCCAATCACCTTTCTAGATTTTCCATCTTCTCGCTTCTTAGTAATAAGCGGTGTTACTAACACACTCGCGATTATTGCAATGACTGCAGAAGCTAGTAGTAGCTTAGTCATTTGGTTCATCCTCTCCTAAAGCTTTCTGTCTTCTTATTTACGGTTACATACTAAAAAAGTTTCATACATAGGGTATATTAAAATACATGTCGGCGTCATTATGTTCAGATTATTTCAACCTCGCAGAAGGAGTCCCTTCGCCTCACAAAACATTTGCTGCATAGTTAAATAAAGGAATTCTATCAGAAAGAAAGAATTTCAATAGAAAAGGAGCTGAATATATTGGTTAAGAAATTATTCATGGCATTCATTATTTTATTTGGGTTGTATTATATTTTTCTTTTTTACCATATTCCAGAAAGTTTACAACTAATCTTTAAAGTCATCCCTATGTTGTTGATAATTATTTTAGCAGCTATTCAAAAACCAGCACATATAAAAAAATATCAACTGCTGATTATCATAGGTCTAGTATTTTGTATGGTTGGTGACTATACACTGCAATGGTTTTTAGTTGGCCTAACTAGTTTTCTAATCGGTCATATCTTTTATATTTTTGCCTTCTCATCTGCAAACGAGCGACCGATACCCAGATGGGCCAAAATAATCTTATTACTTTACGGAGCAGGGATGGCCATTTGGATTGCAGGATCAGTTTTCAAAACTGGTGAAACGATTCTAGCTATCGCAGTAATCGCCTATATCGCAGTCATTTTAACGATGGGATGGACAGCAATTAAAACTGGCTCTAAATTCGCAACAATAGGTGCTTTGTTATTTATTGCCTCAGATTCCTATTTATCTATTAATAAATTTGTAATGCCACTACCTCTTTCTCATGAAGTAATTATGCTGACTTACTATAGTGCCCAATTACTAATAGCTTTAAGTATTCTTCAATATTCCGAAATCCGAAGTAAAGTGTTACAATAATTACACATACACATTAGGGGGCCATACTTATGAAAGAACAAGTAATTGAGCGGTTAATACGTTATGCAAAAATTGATACACAATCAGACTTCACAAGTGAAACTACACCTTCTACACCAAAACAATTTGATCTGTTACATGTTTTGAAAGATGAACTTGCTACTATAGGTTTAACAGACATTACATTAGATGAAAATGGCTATTTATTTGCGACGCTAGAAGCAAATACAGATAAAGACGTTCCAACTATCGGTTTTTTAGCACACGTGGACACAACTACGGATTTTACAGGAACAAATGTAAATCCGCAGCGCTTAGATAATTATGATGGTGGAGATATTCAGCTAAACGAAAACTTAGTAATGTCACCAGCTGATTTCCCTGAGCTTCAAAATTACATTGGTCAAACACTTATTACGACAGATGGTACGACATTGTTAGGAGCAGATGATAAGGCTGGTATTGCAGAAATTATAACAGCTATGGAGTACCTTATCCAAAACCCAAGTATTAAGCATGGTAAATTACGTGTGGCGTTTACACCTGATGAGGAAATCGGCCGTGGCCCACATAAATTTGATGTGGCTGCATTTGGAGCAGACTATGCCTATACAATGGATGGCGGACCATTAGGTGAACTACAATACGAAAGCTTCAATGCTGCTGGGGTAAAAGTGATAACAAAAGGAACAAGCGTCCATCCTGGATCTGCAAAAAATAAAATGGTCAACGCGATTACAATGGCTATTGCCTTCCAAAATGAAATGCCTACAGAGGCGGTTCCTGAAAAGACTGAAGGTTATGAAGGTTTCATTCATTTAATGGGCTTTAAAGGGGCTATCGAGCATGCAGAGCTATCATATATCGTTCGTGACCATGATCGTCAAAAGTTCGAAGAGAAGAAACAGTTAATGCAAGCTGCTGCAGCCAAAATTCAAGCTCAATTTGGTGAGGATGCTTTAAGCATTACTATTGAAGATCAATACTATAATATGGGTGAAAAAAT
This sequence comes from Lysinibacillus sp. VIII_CA, assembly GCF_049943995.1. Taxonomy (NCBI): domain Bacteria; kingdom Bacillati; phylum Bacillota; class Bacilli; order Caryophanales; family Bacillaceae; genus Lysinibacillus; species Lysinibacillus sp. VIII_CA. Next base: position 60,475 of record NZ_JBNFXM010000011.1, on the reverse strand, counting down.
AGAACCTGTAAAAGAAATCGTGGACATCGCTCGTGAGGCAATGGAAAAATTAGATATTACACCAATTACCTTACCTATACGTGGTGGTACTGACGGATCACAATTATCTTATATGGGCTTACCAACACCAAATATTTTTGCCGGTGGCGAAAATATGCATGGTAAATTTGAATATGTATCCGCTGAAACAATGGAAAAGGCAACACAAGTCATCATTGAAATCGTTCAGCTATTTGAACAACGGGCAAAATAATTTACCTTGTGCCCAAGAAGTTTTTAAACAGAATTGAAAGATAACGGAGGAAGGTACTATCCTTTCTTCGTCATTTTCTCACTATTAATTACTGAATATTCTAATTACATAAATAATTTGAATTATGAGTCAAATTGAGGTGATCATTATGAAAGAAATTGCTATAGGCATAGTAGCTTCCCTTTTCTTTGCTGTAACATTTATTTTAAATCATGCCATGGAAATGCAAGGAGGTAGCTGGCTATGGAGTGCATCATTACGGTATTTTTTTATGCTACCCTTTTTACTTATCATTGTGTTTTATCGCAAAGGCTTTTCACAATTATCTAGCGAAATAAAAGCACAACCTACAGCTTGGCTTCTTTGGAGCTTTGTAGGATTTGTTTTATTCTATGCACCGTTAACTTATGCAGCAGCATTTGGTCCAGGCTGGCTGGTTTCTGGCACTTGGCAATTTACCATTGTTGCTGGTGTATTATTAGCTCCACTCTTTATGACCGTTATTGCAAAGAGAAAAGTACGTCAAAAAATACCCTTCATTTCACTTCTAATCTCTTGCGTCATATTAGTAGGTATTTTACTAATCCAAATACCTCAGGCACAATCAGTTTCGTTTAAAAGTTTAATGCTTGGAATTTTACCTGTCATCGTCGCTGCATTTGCTTATCCTCTCGGCAATCGTAAAATGATGCACGTCTGTGGAGGGCGTATTGATACCTTCCAACGCGTTCTTGGTATGACAATCGCATCGATGCCAGCATGGATTATCATGGCTATTTATGCCCTGTTCACAGTCGGCCTTCCCTCCACAAGCCAGTTATTCCAATCATTACTTGTTGGTATTAGTTCAGGCGTCATTGCAACTATTTTATTTTTCATTGCAACAGATCGTGTGAGAGATCATCAGGGCAAACTAGCTGCTGTTGAAGCGACACAGTCAACAGAAATTCTTTTTGTCATTATTGGTGAAGTAATACTATTAGGTATACCATTCCCTAACTCAATTGCTCTCGCAGGTCTAGGCGTCATTATTGTCGGAATGCTACTGCACAGTTATTACACAATGATTCTAGGAAAAAAAAGGTCGGTCCAACAAACGCCTTCTGCCTAACAGCTCCGTAGCTGCATTAAAATAAAAGATAAAAAAAGACGACTCCATTCTATAATAGAAAGAGTCGTCTGAGATTTTCACGTTCCCAAAAAATGAGGGGGGTTTTAGGAGCGTAATCATGAACTAGCAAACTTCTGGAGAAAAGTAGCTAAAGTTCATCCTCTCTACACTGTATTGTAGTGGAGGAATAATCTTTATACGATAATGATAATCATTATCAATTAAATTGTCAACAATAATCTAATAATTTTTTTAAAAAGATTTTTTTAACGAGCGGCGATACTGCCATTGCTTCAGTTGAAAATATAAAAAACAGCCTATACAGAAACCAGCTATAGCAATGGAAGAAGCTATCGCTACCATTGCCGTAAAGATATGACCTACTACATGCCAATTTAATAGATAGCCTAACAAGCCACCAGATAAACAAAAGCTAGCTATACTGGCATTAAATTTTTGTTGCTGCGCATCCTCTGGTATATAGGTAGATGGAGCTTTTTTAAGAAACAACCTCCCAAAACGAATAATAGGATTATAGTTACAGAATACTCCCATTAAATTCGCAACCAATGGGATGGCTAAAACCCATATGGCTCCTGTTATCCATGTGACAAACACACTTAATAGAATCGTCCATTGATTAAGTCGTACCAGTGGTCTTGGAATCGCATGAGGCAATGACATTCTAAAACCCACCTTTCTTATATGTTTAATGTATTTTACTATATGGCATTCCATTTGTGAAGCAAAAATGATTACTTTATAATTGTATTAAGAAAGCTCTTAAGAAAAGGGGATCATCATGCCAGCTTTAACGATGGATCAAGTTCAACAATTAAATTCCTATAGTATTTATACAACAGAACCAAAACGAACGTTATTTACTTTAGCTGATATACATAAAGACTTTTACCATCCCGATTTTTTAAATCTCATGATGGGTATCACAGACGCCGCTACGGAGACTGCCGCAATTTCTCACTTCGCACGTCGCTATGGGATGTTTTTTGCTATGCAGCTTTATATGCTCGCCGCTTATGACGAGGTGTGGGATGGCAAGCCAATTGAATTACGCTTCGATGCTGCCAAGGAATTCAACAGCTTTACAGTCGCTATGTTTGTTAATCCAAATGATTGGCGCTATGTTGAAGAGGATGAACGTCAGACGGTCATTGAGAAAATCCTATACGACGGTCATGTGATTGTACAACAACTTCGAAAAGTGACTTCAATCTCCCCTCTTACTATTTGGGAAAATTTCTTTGGCTATTTACTATGGCATTATCATATTTTACTTTCAAATCCCGGCTTAGCTGATCAAGCTATGGAGGATATAGAGATATTGGAGGACCCTAAAACATGGGCGCACTTCTCCAATAAATCTTGGTGGGCACAATATACAGGTGGTCTAAGTCCAACAAATTTAGTAAATGTTCCTGTCCGTAAATCTTGTTGTTTTTCCAAAGATATACCGGGATTAATGGCATGCGGATTTTGTCCAATGAAGAAATAATAGCACGACGAAAAAGCCTTACCTTCCACCAATACATGTGAAAGATAAGGCTTTTTATGTTATTTTTCGTATACTACAAACCAATCATTATTTTCCTCATACATAGACGTACCAATAAAGCCCTGCTTTAAAAGCTGCTGTTGAGCCGTTGTATCTCCCATGTTAATTACTTGTTGTTCTGTCAATAAAGGGAGCTCTTGACGTAAATCCTTATAGAATATATAGCGTAGTTTATCTACATATTTAATTTTTAATCCTTTAATAACGAGGTCTTGAGAGAACTTATCCTTTAAGCTCGGAATATTAAATGGCTTAACCGTTGAACAAACGTAATCGTATTTTTCCACATCGATGTTACTCATCACTACTGTTGCTAATGTTTTTTGTAGACCATAGCCACGGTATTTTGGTGACACATTGGAAATCTCCTGATATAAAACTCGATTAAATTCGTTTTCAGGAATTCCACAATCATACCCAAGATGCTCCTCATCAATAGGAGGATTTAATAGGGCACGGAAGGCAATCAATTTCTCTCCTGTGTAAGCACCTATCATCATACCTTGACCATTTAAAATATATTCGAATTCCTCGGTGCTCAAAGGCTGCAAGATGCTCTTGTCAGCTAAAGCTTCATAAACCTCCACCTGCAAGTCCTCGATTTGTTGTAAATGTTGAGTTGTTAACTCTGTGACAAAGAATGGAGTCTCCCCTAGCATACCTTCATATATTTTTTCCATATTTCGCCTCCTTAGGCTGTGACAACAGTTGAAAACTTGCATAATTCCTTCATAACAGCTTCATCTACGTCAATACCCAGCCCCGGTTGTTCATTTAAACAGATAAAAGGAACATCATAACGAAGATTACCCACGTCTTTCGAGAACTTCAATGGTCCTGTCAATTCAACACTTGTCATAATTTTCTTAGAAAATGCTACATGGAAACCTGCTGCAGAGCCAACTGAGGATTCAACCATGGAACCAACTTGACATTCTATACCTGCCATTTCTGCCATAACTGCTAGTTTCATGGCTGGATAGATGCCGCCACATTTCATTAATTTTATATTTACTTTATCTGCAGCACGCTTGGCGATGATTTCACGCATCTCACGTACTCCACGAATCCCCTCATCGATCATTAGAGGTACATCAGATTTCGACTTAATCTCTACCATTCCATCGATATCTTCACTATCAACAGGTTGCTCTAACCAATCAATATTTAATTCCTTCATCGCACGTAAGCCCTGTAAAGTAGTTGCAGCATTTCCCCACCCTTGGTTGACATCTACTCGGATGGCGATATCTTCACCCACTTGCTTTCTTACTGCTTTAATACGAGCAACATCACGGGTTACCTCTGTACCTACCTTCATTTTAAATGAACGGTACCCCATTTCTACACGCTTAGCAGCCTCTTCAGCCATTGCCTCGGGCGTTCCAATACTTAACACATGTGTGATAGGGAATTTTTCATGATAACGCCCACCTAAAAGCTGATACACAGGAACCCCCAATGCTTTTCCAGCTATATCAAAGCAAGCAATATCAATAGCTGCTTTTGCTGCCGGAACATCTTTCACAACCTTATTCATTTTATCGTGCAATTTTTCAAAGGCCAACGGATCTTCACCAATAACAGCAGGTGCAAGATGATGTTGAAGCACAGCATATGTGCTTTCCCAAGTTTCACCTGTAACATGTTCATCAGGAACCGCTTCTCCATACCCCACAATACCAGTATCAGTTGTTACTTTTAAAATAATAGAAGGCATTGTATCATATGTAGCATAACTAATGATAAACGGATCAATTAGCGGTAAATGTATAGCATAAATTTCTACTTGTTGGATTTTCATAATAATCAGTCTCCTTCGTTGTTATATATGTCGCTAATATGTCGCTAAATATTTAAAAAAATAGAAAAGGAACGATGCCCATGTCTACGAAAATAGCGATTATTTGTTCTCAAGCATTTATGAAGCGTATTATTAGTATCGCACAAAATATAGACAATATTCAATTAGAATTTTATCTTTACAGTCACCCCTCTGAGGCGCCAGCTTTAATGAAGCAAATTAAACCCTGTGATGCTCTTTTATTCGGAGGAACATTACCCTTTTTACATGCTCAATCTCTCCTCTCGGAACTACCAATACCTTGGAATTACATTAAACAAGATGAAACAACTATCTCTACAACTCTATTATCACTAGTAGCTAAACATGCTGTACCAATCAATAGAATTTCGATTGATGTAATGAGTCCAGCATTTGTAGATAATGTTCTAGCAGAAATTGAATATATGGGTCCGAAGCCACATATTCAACATATTTCTATTACAGAACCAACAGAACATATATTAAAGCGTCACATTGCGTTGTGGAATACCAAAACTATAGATTTCGTAATTACAAGTATCCACAGTGTTTTTGATACATTACAAGCACAGAAAATACCTGCCATGCGCATGATAGATGCCACGAATTCGATTATTCAATGTCTCGAAGAAACCAAAACCAAATCGCTGTTAACAAAATCCGAATCATTTAAGGCCGTAGTTGGATTTTTTGAGACTCCTACTAATTCTTTCATCGATTCAGCTATTTTAAATCAAATTGCGAAGGCTACCTTTTCAACGTATAAACAAATTTCATCGCATACCTTTGAGCTCTATACAACTGCTGGACATTTACAAAATGCACTCGAAAAGGAAGCTTTAGAAGAGCTAATTAAACAAATAGAAATACCATTTAAACTAGCCTTCGGGTATGGACACTCTATTTTAGAAGCCACCCAAAATGCCCAGCATGCCTTAACATTTTCAAAACCGTTTGAAATTTATATACTAGATGAACATAAAAATCTATTGGGTCCCTTTCCAAAATCAGAAGGTAAATTATCTTTAAAAACAGATGATCCTTATGTATTACAAATGGCCAAACTGACAAACTTAAGTCCATTAAATATCTCTAAAATCATCAATTTTAGTCATGAAAGGCAATCTGCACAATTTACATCGCAGAATCTTTCAGAATATCTACAGGTTACTAGACGTACAACTGAGCGTATTATTAAAAAATTAGTAGATCAAGGTTATGCAAAGGTCGTTGGCGAAGAAATGACACATCAACAAGGTAGACCTCGCACCATTTATGAATTAAATTTCGCCACCTATTAACCAACTATATAAAAGGAATTCTCGTAAATGCTGAGCATCTACGAGAATTCTTATGATTAATCAACCATTACCATATTATCAGTGTTTTCCATCTCTTGTTCCTTTTTACGTTTCTCTGCTTCTGCTATTTCTTCTGGTGTTAATTTAACAATAGCAAATCCAATGTATCCATAAATAATGGAAATAATAGGTACCATGAAATTAAGAATAGCATATGGTGCATACTCCATAGCGCCTACACCCAATGTCGCTAAAATAAACACACCACAAGTATTCCATGGGAAGAAAACAGATGTTAATGTTCCCCCATCTTCTAAAGCACGAGATAGATTTTTAGAATGTAGGCCTCGTTGCTGATAGACACCTGCAAACATACGTGAAGGGACTACAATTGAAATGTATTGCTCTGAGCACGTTGCATTCGTTGTGACACACGCTGCAATTGTCGAAGCAATAAGACTACCTGTAGATTTAGCAAACTTCACAATTACATTCATCAGAGCTTTCAACATGCCTGAATACTCTAGAATCCCACCGAATGTCATCGCTACAATGGTCATTGAAACCGTATTCATCATAGAATCTAAACCACCACGGTTAAATAATTCATCTACCATGTGATTACCTGTCGAGATTTCAAATCCAGCTTGTAATGCTTGTACAGCACTTGCAGCTGAACCACCCTGTACAAAAATCTGTAGTAAGAAGCCGGATACAATCCCAATAATTAAAGCTGGAATTGCTGGAACTTTTTTAGCTACTAAAACAATAACACCCACTGGTACAAGTAAGAGTAAAGGAGAGATAACAAAGCTTTCATCCATTACTTTTAACGTTGTTAAGATTTCTTCCGATTTCATCGAAACATCTGCAAATTTTCTACCCAAAAATCCGAAAACAACCAGTGAAATAATTAACGCTGGAATCGTTGTATAAAGCATATGCTTAATATGTTCAAATAAATTAGTACCTGTTAAACCAGCTGCCAGATTCGTTGTATCTGATAATGGTGACATTTTATCACCAAAGTAAGAACCTGAAATAACTGCCCCGGCGATCATAGCCGCTGGAATACCCATACTTAAACCAATACCCATGCCTGCGACACCGATTGTCGCCATTGTCGACCACGAACTACCAATAGCTAGTGACACGATTGAACATAACAGCATAATCGTTACTAAAAACCACGCTGGAGATATTAATTTTAAGCCATAGAAAATCATCGTTGCTACGACTCCGCCGCCAATCCATGCTCCAATTGTCAAACCTACTAAAATAATAATGACAATGGCAGGTAATGCCAAACGTATCCCCTTATACATCATTTCTTCAATTTCAGACCATTTGTATCCATGCATTTTGGCAACAATTGCTGCTACAGTTGTGCCAACAAGAAGAGGTACGTGAGGACTTTGCTCTAAAACAACTACTGTAATCAACATAGTAATGATCATAACTGCAAAAGTTAGTAGTGCCCAGCCCGCATTAATATCCTTTTTCATTCTTCCATCCCCTTTTTTTGCACCAAATCCCTTTTCGGTTTTTCAAAGACGCAAATAATTTTTTACGTTTTTTAGCTTAATATTCAAAAAATTAAAAGTCAACGCAAAAAAATTATGCCTCTCTAGCAAATCTCTTTGTTTTAGGGCAATAAAACGCTTTCAAGTAGCAATAAGAAGCCTCGAAAAACCCTTGAATATCCATGCATTTCAGGGAATTCCCATGCAAAAAAAGCTATATGAAAAAATCATTGCATTTTTCACATAGCTAAAAAAATATTTTTTTATTCAGGTTTTTTTTCTAATACGCAAGCAAGTACTTTAGCAGCATCAATTAAGGCACTACGATCAAATGTCATTTTAGGGTGATGTAATCCTGGTGTTAAGTTTGCCCCAATGCCAATCATTGCCGCTTTTAATTCTGGCTTCTTTACCGTATAAAAATGGAAATCGTCACTACCTGGGGTCGTTATTTCATCTGCTAAATATTGTTCGCCCAATGTTTCAACAATTGCCTCTTTCGCCATTTTTGCAGCAATTGCTGAAACTTCCGCACCTGGTGTGAAATCAACCCACTTCCAATCCATATCTATTTCAAACTGCTGCTGAATTGCTTTTAAACCAGACTCAATTTTGCTACGAAGTAATTCAAGTTGGTGATTATGCTGTGCTCGAATGTCCATCGAGAAACTAGCATTTCCTGGAATGATATTTGTACTACCTCCATCAGCAATAATTTTTGTTAACTTTGCAGAATGTGGCTCAAAAGGCGATAGATGAATACTGTTTAACATTTGTTGGACAGCCATAATGACATCAATGGCATTTTTACCTTGATGTGGTCTCGCCCCATGTGCATCAATCCCCTGAATAGCCCCTTCTAGAAAATAGGCAGCACCATGATGAATAGCTGGTGAAACTTTACCGAGAGGTAGTTCTTCAATAGGTCTTAAATGTACACCAAATAAATGTGATACCCCATCAACCGCTCCTCGATCAAAAGCAGCACATGCACCATTCCCTAATTCCTCGGCAGGCTGGAAAATAAAACGGACACGATGTTGCAATGATTGATCTTTAAGTAGTAATAATGCCCCAAGCACCATGGTCATATTAGCATCATGACCACAAGAATGATTCGCCTGCCATTCCCCATCCACTTCTTGCCACAAAGCATCAATATCAGCACGCACCGCAACAACTTCTTCACCTGCTCCAATTTCTGCAATTAATCCCGGGACATCCCCCAGCAGACGATAAGAAACATTTAATTCTTCTAATATTGACGCTAATTTTTTTGTTGTCTCGAACTCCTTCCAGCTCACTTCTGGATAATTGTGAAAATGCTCGAACCATTGATACATTGTTTCTTCTAATGTTATAGCTTTTGACATAACGACACCTCTATACGCATTTTTGCTTTACATTATACATGAATCCTTTTTATAAAAGTATATACGCAGTAAGACCCATTAATATGAAAAAGCTTAATAAATTTATATGCTATTTAAAACTGCCTAAGACATAAATAAATAGGCTATGTTAAAAGTTGTTATCTCTTTCAACATAGCCCATCATGTATTCATTATAAACTTGTAAAAAACCCTTCAGGATATTCCTCATATTGCACCATCGCTAATGGCTCCTCATTTTTTTCTTCCTCTTCCTTTAGATCATATTCTTGATCCATTAGGTATGTCTCAAATTTTGAATTTAACAATTTACCCATTGTAGCACCCCTCTTTTATTTAATTGAATTTTCTGATAAAAGAATTATACAATAGGATTTCGATAAAATGCAATAAATTATACTCATTATGCATTAAAAATATAAAACCAATCTCTATTTTAGAACAATCAACACATTATAATTTCCAACAAATTACAATAAAATCAAAAATTTGCTCATTAATAGCTGACAGAAATTTGTTAGCCAGCTATTAATAGAGCAGATGTATATTGTATAAAATCAAAAATTTACGATATTGTCACACCTGTTTTTCCATTCGTATGATCATTATCACTGCCTTTTTTATTTGATAATACTTGAATTACAAACATGATAACAAAGATGCCTAAACCTACCCAGTCCGAGAATTTCTCTGGATAAATAAGTAATAGACCAGTGGCTATCCCTACTATTCTTTCAAACCAATACAGTTTACGGTACCAATACCCAATAACACCCGAACCGATGGCAACCATTCCTGTAATAGCAGTAAATACAACCCATATTATCTGTGGTACTGTCGTATCAATCATTAGTAAAGACGGTGAAAAGACAATCATATACGGTATAATAAATGCCGCAATAGCAAGCTTGGCTGAATTAACTCCTGTTTTAATAGGATCCCCACCTGAAATCCCTGAGGCTGCAAAGGCGGCTAAAGCTACAGGTGGTGTAATATCTGCAATAATTCCAAAGTAGAACACAAAGAAGTGAGCCGATAGTAATACAACTACTGGCACTAACTCTTGCGGTGTGTTAGGTGATAATAATGCTACAATGGCTGGAGCTGCAATTGTGGATGTAATCACATAATTTGCGGTAGTTGGTGCACCCATACCAAGTATAAGGGAGGCAATCATCACGAAAATTAATGTCAAAATAATACTACCACCAGCCAAAGCTACTAAACTATTGGCTAGACTTAAACCAAGCCCTGTTTTGACAACAACCCCTACAATAATTCCTGCACAAGCTGTTGCTGCCACTACACCTAACGCAGTACGAGCGCCTTCCACCAATGCATCTATCACATCCATCGGTTTAAGCCGTGTCTCCTTATTAAACATTGCAACCCCAATCGAAATAATGATTCCGTACAACGCTGCATGCATAACAGGTGTCCCCGTCAACATTAGCACGATAATCGCAATAATCGGTAATAGAAGATAAATTTTCTTAAAAACTTCTTTTCGGTTTGGCATTTGATCATCTCTAAGACCTTTTAAACCAACTCGTTTTGCTTCAAAGTGCGTCATAATCCAAATACCTGTAAAATATAGAAGTGCTGGAATAGCTGCCGCTTTCGCTATATCCCAATAGGTAATGCCACGACCAATAAACTCTACCATTAGGAAAGCCGCTGCCCCCATAATTGGTGGCATTAGCTGACCACCCGTTGACGCTGCCGCTTCAACTGCACCTGCAAATTCTTTACGATAGCCTAGTTTTTTCATCATTGGAATCGTATAGGAGCCTGATGTTACGACATTGGCTACAGAGCTTCCCGAAATAGTACCTTGTAGTGCACTTGAAAAGACTGCTACTTTTGCTGGGCCTCCTATTAATTTACCTGCCAATGAAACGGCTAGATCATTAAAGTACTGACCGACCCCCGTTTTTACTAGAAAAGCTCCAAAGAGTAAAAATACAAATATAAAAGTGGCTGACACACTAATCGGTGTGCCAAAAATTCCATCTGTTGTAAAATACATAAGGTTTACAATACTCTCTAAATCCTGTCCTCTATGTGCCATAAATGCCGGAAAATATGGACCATAGTAAGCATAAATTAAGAAACAAGCTGCAATAATCGTAATTGGTATCCCAACGGCACGACGAGCGGCTTCAAGCACTAATACAACAGCGATAAGACCTACAATAAAATCCATTTGTGTGATGGAGCCATTGCGATTCACAAGCTCAGTATAGTTTAAAGACCAGTACGACCCTACCCCCACTGAAAGCAAAGCCAATAAATAATCAAACCATGCAATTTTGTACTTTGGTGCTTTTTTACGAGCAGGAAATAGTAGAAAAATAAGTGTCAAACCAAAGCCTAAATGGATGGTACGTTGAATTTGTGCTGGGAATTGCCCGAAAATGGCTGTATAAAGTTGAAACAAAGAGAATGCTAAAAGACCATAGAAAATGACATGCCTCATAATACCTGTTACAGCTCTTACGTTGGATTCAATATCATATTTTTCTAATATAGCTTGTTGCTCTTCAGCAGAAATTTGCTCGAATTCTTCTACTCTTTCTTTCTTTGCTTTTTCCTGTGTTGTCATTGCATTCTTACTCCTTTCCACTGTTCGTATAGTGATAGGTGCCTGATTTCAAATAAATAGGATTTTCCCCTTTGTAAATCTTTTTTTAAATCATATTCCACATCTTCGTAGTTGAATACAAGGTCTAAACCCAAATCGCCAATTAAAATGGTAAAATTGTCAATTTCACGATGGTCATCAAATTGAAGAACGTATTTACCGTCCCTTTCTATAAACGTTTGGCCCTCCTCGGCATAGCCTGGCATACCTATTGCTAAATCTTCATATTCCATCTCTATCATCTGAATACGATTTCCCTTAACATATTGATAGGATTCGTATACATCTGAATTATGTATGGAGTGGGTATATCTAATTTGAAATTTTTCACTTTCAGTAATTGGTATGTAGTGCACTCTCGGATTTGCCATGCGCGTTTCTGTAAAGCTGAATACCTTTTGAAATGGAAGAATAACTACAATAATTAAGCAGAAGATTACTAAAACTACTGTAATACTAACTTTCCCCTGTTGCATTTCATCCTTCTCCCCACTTTAAAAGCTACTCGCCTATACTTCACCGTATAGTAGGAAAAAGACTCGAAGCTTTACGCAATCCGAGCCCCCTTCATATTTTAGTAATCGTTTTGTCTATTTTTTCTCATCAAAGTACTTTTGAGCGCCTGGATGAATGTCAATACTAATTCCATCTAAACCTGTTTCAGCTTTGATAAATCTACCTTTATCATGAGAGATTTTATCAGTATTATCATAGATAGCTTTTGTCATAGCATAGACAACATCCTCTGGTAGTTCCTTTTTCACGGCTAACATAGCAAGAACTGAAACTGTTTCTGTATCTTCTGCAATTCCATAAGTCCCTGCTTTTACTGTATCCTTTGCATAATAAGGATATTTAGCAATTAATTCATCTGCTTTACCTGCATCTACACCAACAATATTTACTTTCGTTGTAGCATTTAACGCTTCAACTGCACCTGTTGGCGTACCTGCAGTAATAAATGCCGCATCAATTTGGCCTGATTGAAGACCATCTGTTGACTCCCCAAAATCTAAATTTTGAGCTTTGATATCATCCATCGTTAAGCCGTGAATCTCCAGTAATTGCTCGGCATTCGCATAAGTACCTGAACCAGGTGCCCCTACAGACACTTTTTTCCCTTTTAAATCCGCATAAGTCTTAATGCCTGTTGCTTCTGTAGTAACTAATTGTACTGTTTCAGGATAAAGAGCACCTAAAGCTGAAATTGTATCAATTTTCTTTCCATCGAACATTAACTTTCCTTCCGTAGCATAGTAAGCAATATCCGTTTGAACAAATGCAATTTCGCCTTTACCTTCTTGCAAAGCAGTCATATTAGCAGCAGATGCCTGAGACACCTCAGCAGTTGTTTTGATATCCGTTTCTGTCGTAATTAAATCAGCAAATGTACCGCCAAGTGCATAGTAAGTACCTTGTGTTCCACCAGTTAATAAGCTTAAAAATTTGGGCTTTTCAGATGACTCCGAAGCGTTCTCGTTCGTATCCTTAGAGCCACTTCCCCCATCTGACCCACATGCAGCTAAAATCATTAGTGCAAACGCACTTAATAATAGCAACCATTTAAATTGTGTCTTTTTCATAGTATTTTCCCCCTCTGTATAATAGTAAAGGCAATCTACTTAAAATTATCAAATTTAGTATTATTATGTCAATTAGTTTATAGTAAATTCTGAATTTTATGTTTATGCACCCCTTTATAAACTTCATTGATATTCATCAGCAGTTTATTATTTAATTAACCTATTTTTATCTATAAAAAACCTTTAATTTCTAAGTTCAAGACTCTCCCCTTATGTATTAAAACTGTATATGAATGATGAAATCAAAAAACTGCATCCAATAGTGGATACAGTTTTTTACATATTTCTTCTATTGAATGACACCACAAGCAATTCTTGCCCCTGAATTACCTGCTGGATCTGTTTTATAATCATCTGCTGACTCATGAATAACGATGGAACTACCATCACTGTCTAACAAAGAATTTGGCTGATCTTTTTGTAGTGTTAGCCCTTCTGCTAAGAAGTTTAAATCGACATTGCCATCGTCACCAACCTCTAGATTTGGTAAATCCCCTAAATGATAACCATTGGGATTTAACTTACCATGCTCTTTCTTGGTCGGATTAAAGTGCGAACCAGCCGATTCAAATTTAGGGGGCTCACACTTCCCTACTTCATGAATATGAATTCCATGTGTACCCGGGGGTAGTCCTGTTAATGCCAGTGTCATCATAACACCATTATCTTCTTCCTGAAAATACGCATTCCCATAGCTTTCGTTATTTGCACCAATTACTTTTGCAGTAGCTGTTAAGGGGGATGACGCATTTACTTGTACTTTTTCTTCTTTCTTATCAAAGAAACCACAACCACCCACTAAAACTAATAAAGAAAGGCTAATTAAGCTTGTTTTTTTCATAAAAATACCTCCTCTTATTTCTGATGGTTTCCAAGTTAATCAATAGTTATGCACTTCTTATAAATTTTACCGAGGTTGTTACATGCACAAAAGGGACTTCTCTAATGAGAAATCCCTTCATTATTTAGTCTAAAATCTTAACGGTTACAGTTTTGACGCCCCACTGAAGAGCCTGTCCCTCGGTAGGAATAAATACATCAATTTTATTTCCCTTAATAGCTCCACCCGTGTCAGCCGCAATCGCTTCACCATAGCCTTCAACCCATACCTTTGAACCAAGTGGAATGACACGAGGATCAACTGCAATTACCTTTAAGTTTGGATTGGATCGAATATCCGTTCCATTCGCTGTAATTCCTGAGCAACCTTCACAATATGCTGTATAGGCAGTAGCACGCATTGTTAACGTTCTTCCAGAACCATTTGATGGAGCACTCACAGGTTTTGTTTTTGCTGTTGTAGCAGCCTTAGGTGTAACTGCTTCGGATGTTTTAGGTTTCGGTTTAGCAGCCGAAGCTTTTATAGCTATTGATTCACCAGCAAAGATTAAATCTGTAGCAAGGTTATTCCATGCTTTTAGTTCATCTACTGTTATATCGTTTTTACGTGCGATTGAAAATAATGTGTCACCACCTTTTATGACATATTCATCTTCCAATGTTTTTTCTGTATTTGATGTATCCTTCACTAAATCTTGCTCTGGATAAAACCATAACGAGTCCATTTCTGTAAATTGTTGAAATTCTCCAACAGTTAAATTATAAATTTGAGGGAGTGCCCACAATATATTGCCGGAATTGTCTTTCGCAGAGGAAGGACTGGCATATAGGCTCAAACCAACGGTCAAAGTTACTGCTAAAGCTAAAGCTTTCTTCTTCATGTTTAGTAATACCTCCAATATTTTATTATTTTTTGCAAGTCTGCCGTTAGCACGCTAGAGTTAAATAATCTAGTATGCAATCAACAGTAAGCTCGCAAATTAATAACTCAGGGCTATCTGCCTGATATTAGGAATTATTACTATAAAAACGGAAAATTATACAATTTCGATTATTTTTTTAGCAAATTGTCCAATTAGATGGAAAATAATCATTGTTTAGACTAGTATTTTTTATATTAGATATTTACTATTTAAGGGCAATAGAAGAGAAAGAGATGACATAAATATCGGAAATTAATCCAGAAGATAATCGTAAGTAACATACAAGGAATCTAAATAGTCTGCTGCCCTTCAATCTGGCAATTTATCTCAGCAGCCAGTCTCTACACATCTGTAAAAGGTTAGTTATCTCAATCTAATAACCTCTAGACTGGAATGGAAAGGTCTTGTTTTTATTGTGATTCGGGCGATATTGGTGGATGATGAGCCTTTAGCACTTGTCAGTATGAATAAACACTTGCAAGAATTTGATAGGATTGAGGTTATTGAAACTTTTACATCTGTAAAAGAACTCCTTATCGAGGGACCGAACTTAGACTTTCAAGTAGCATTTCTAGATATTGAAATGCCAAGTATGAATGGATTAGAGATTGCGGAATTATTAACATCGTGGAATCATAGCATCTATATTGTTTTTGTTACTGCTTATCGAGACTATGCTGTGCAAGCCTTCGAGCTACCATCAATTGATTACCTGTTAAAGCTGCTTCAACATCTCGCTTAGCAACGACTATTTATAGGATTGAGGAACTACTTCACCCACACCGTTGTTAAAAATAAAATGCTTCGGAGAATTTGTTGTTTCCTATGAGGGAAAACCTCTTCATTGGCGTATTTAAAACGAAAGAATTGTTTGCATTGCTGTTTTCACATCTTAATCCCCCTGTTTCTCGTGATACTATTATTGATAATTTTAGGGTTATACTGAATTTAATAAAGCAAGGGTTCAATAGCATATCACTCTTTCATATCTTCGCTCCTCTCTTTCAGCATATGGCTTTTTAGAGGTAATCGTATACGAACGGGAGTTATATTTTAACACTAGACAATATTGAATGTGATGCTATTGATTTAGAGATTATTTTGAATAAAAAAGAACAAATTGAAAAATTAGATATTAAAAGGGCTGAAGCACTTCTTCAAAATTATCGTGGGGAATTTATGGCAACGATGGCCTATCCATGGATAGCTAGCAAAGTTAATTTGATGAATAAATTATTTACTCAATTCCTGAAAGAACTCGCCCATTATTGTGAACAAATATAGGTTGTCAAAAATCTAGAACGAACGTTACTTATAGCTCTAGAGTTAAATCCGTATTCTGATCAAGCTGTCCAGGGATTAATCAAGCACTATTCTAATATTGGGAACCGTGCAGAGGCTATAAAGATTTATAACTCTTTTCAACATACTCAATTGTCTTGAATGCTTTGCCTATGCAGGAAACAACCAATCTTTTTCAAATCATTTCAGAACAAGAGTGACGAAAAAGAGCATGCTAGTGTAGAAAGCTAGCATGCTTTTACTCATGATTTAATAATCATTTGTCTCATATTCCTTACTACGCATAAACAGTTTCTTCCTGATTGTTTAGCTTTATACAGAGCATGATCTGCAATTTCTATCAATTGATTTGGGCTCTGTACATTCGGTGTAAAGGCAGTAATTCCGGCAGACATCGTAACGGGTCTACCACACGCAGTTTCCTGTAAGGCTTGTTTAACCCGCAAGCTTTCTGCTAGTTCTACCGCTTCATCTATACTCCTTGAAGGCAAAATAATCATAAACTCTTCTCCACCATATCTGAAGCACATACCTTGCTCCCCCATATTAAGCTGCATATGATGAGCAAAGGCTTTTAATACTTCATCCCCTACGGTATGACCATACGTATCGTTTATACTTTTAAAATCATCTAAATCAATTAGTATTACCGCATGCGGAACTTTATTAATAATTAATTCATGGAGAGTTTGATCCATTATTCTGCGATTCGGAATACCTGTTAATGAGTCAACATTTAATTGCTCCGTTAAATCAGTAATTTTACTTTCTGCGCAAATCATCATATTTTGTACGCTTCTTTTCAGTATCTTTGCTTCATAATACCAATCAGCAATTTGTTCCTTCTCCTGCCCGTTTTCCCCAGCTTCTATCATCGTTGAAAGTTCATTTAGGGGGCGTACTATTTTTAAAACTAGCCATATAGCGAGCACTAATACTACAGCAATGACTAAAATAATCGGGACAATAACCTTTTTTAAAAACAGGCTAAAAGGAATAACCTTTTCATTTGTAGCCTCTTCCTTCAGCAAGCCCTCTAGATAGCCGTCCTTCATTGCCGAAGATTCCTTTACGTATGTATCTTGCATTACACGTTGATTTTCCATCAAAATTTCATTAAAACTTTGATAGCTACTCCAAATACTAACACTAGACGTCGCGAGTACAACCATTATTGTCATACTAACAATAAGAAATGATAACTTTAACTTGAATTTACCCACAATAGATCATTTCTCCCATTGAGATGATTTTTTCGTTAAATCTTATCTATGTTTTAACTTAAACTTTATTTAATATATCTATTTAATCATCATACGCCATACTTCTTAAAGAAAACTTAACAGCTGGGCATTTTTTACTTTAATGAGAAAAGCGCTTGAATTCAAAGAAAACATACATCTTAATTAGTTCTTTCTGTTCATTCTTAAAGTATTCTTTATAATTCTAAAGGTCTAACAAGGAGTTTAACCTTAAATAGCTTCAAGTAAGTTTGTGGTAGCTCTTTTTTTATGTTCCAGGGTACAATTCTTCTATAAGATTTATGGAATCAGGGTACATTATAAAGTAAAGAATGAGGGAAGGGTCGATAAAAATGTACAAGATATACATAGTAGAGGACGATAGCAATATAGCTTCACTGATTGTCGAACATTTATCGAAATATCAGTTTGAATGCCATGCAGTGCAACAATTTCAGCACATCATAGAAGAATTTAATGACATCCAACCACATTTAGTCATTATGGATATAAATCTCCCCATCTTTGATGGATATTATTGGTCACGTAAAATTCGTCAGCTTTCGATTTGTCCTATCATCATTGTCTCTGCTAGAGTCAACGATATCGATCAAGTATACGGTATCGAAAATGGTGCTGATGACTTTATTACTAAGCCATTTTCGCTAGATGTCTTTATGGCAAAGGTTAATGGTTTACTTCGGCGTACATATGGTGAGTATGCTTCCTTCGATACGTCTACCATTACAATAGCCAATACTACATTAAACCCAGACACTGTCCGTCTCCAAACAAATAGCCATGAAAGCCTGTTAACATTAAAAGAAATGCAGCTTAGTAAGCTATTATTCGAAGCCTACCCAAATGTTGTAGCTCGTCAAAAACTATTAAGTGCTATTTGGGATGATGAAACCTTTGTGGAGGAAAACACCTTATCTGTAAACATTGGTCGACTACGAAGAAAATTGGAAGCTATCCACTCACAGCTTGAAATTAAAACCATTCGTGGTCTAGGCTATCAACTTGTGGAGGAGAGAAAATGAAGCTGTTTTTTAAAGATCATGTGAGTATTATTATTCTTTATTGTATTAGCTTCCTTCTCTTACCTTGGATGATTCAAGCATTAGATGATTTAACATCGCATTATTTTTATTTTATTTTTCTCGTTAGCTTTCTGTTTATCCTTTGGTTTGTAGGCCGTTATTACCGAAGAAGACGACTATATACACACTTAGAAAAAGTTGATTTGTCAAAGGAAGACCTTCATCTGTATGAGCCCCAAGCATCGATGGAACAAGCCTATAGTGAAAAACTAAGACAAATGCAATATCTATATTTAACGCAACAGCAACAATTAATAGAGCAAGCAGAGGAAAAGCACCTTGTATTATCACATTTTGCTCATCAAATGAAAACACCGTTATCTGTCATTCAATTAATTACACAATCAGCGTCCTTCAAAACTTCGAACGAATTACAGCAATGGCAAACAATCAGCAAGGAGTGTGATAAGCTGGCATTTACACTCAATCAGCTATTAACGTATGAGCGAAGTTCAAATTTAGTAGCTGATTTAAAAATTGAGCCTATTGTTTTAAAAGAGCTTGTAAAAGAAGTTATTAATGATTTGAAGGATTATTTTATTACAAAAGAAGTTTTCCCAAAATTAACGCTTACAGAAAATCAAATGATTTACTCCGATCGTAAATGGTTAAAGGTTGTCCTTTATCAAGTATTAAATAATGCTGTCAAATACAGTGAAGTAGAAAGCACTATTCATATTGATTATGACAACGACACTTTGCACATAGATAACCGTGGTGAGACAATCCCTACTAGCGAAATTGCACGTGTCTTTGATTTGTTTTATACAGGTAAAAAGGGACGAACAAATGGAGAAGCAACAGGCATAGGATTATTTTTAGTGAAAAAGGTTTTAACTATACTAAACCATCCGTTCACCTTACAATCCTCACATGATCACACTACGTTTTCCATCAATTTCTCAAGCAGTCTTATAAAATGAATATGACAACTTTGTCATATTCCCGTCATCAAGCGAAATGGGTTATTGATCGCTCCTTTTTTATACTAAAGCTATCAAATCAATTTAAAGGAGTGGTTCCAAGTTGGGAAACATCATTCTTCAAGTGACCAATTTGCAAAAAGAATATATCGGAGAGATTACCTACAAGGCATTAAACGGTATTGATTTCCAGTTACAACAGCAGGAGTTCGTAGCCGTCATGGGGCCCTCCGGAAGTGGCAAAACGACATTTTTAAATAGTGTATCCACCATTGATCGCCCCACTGCTGGAGATATTGTTATTAATAATAGAAATCCTTATGTTTTAAATGATGAGGAACTTGCAAAATTTAGACGTTCTGAATTAGGCTTTGTTTTTCAGGATTTTAATCTTGTTCATACTTTAACGGTAAAGGAAAATATTTTATTACCGCTGACATTAGATAGCTTACCTAGCGCCAAAATGCGTCACCGTTTAAAGCATGTAGCGCAATTTCTTGGAATTGAGGAGCTATTATCGAAACGCATTTATGAAATTTCAGGTGGGCAAAAGCAACGAGTAGCTATTGCTCGTGCTGTTATCCATAAACCGAGCTTATTGTTAGCAGATGAGCCTACAGGTAATTTGGATTCAAAGGCTGTCAACGATGTGATGGATTTATTCACCTCCATCAATCAAGAACTACAAACTGCCATTCTTATGGTCACACATGATCCTTACGTAGCAAGCTTTGCTAATCGTATTATATTTATCAAGGATGGCAAATTATATAATGAAATACATCGAGGCAACAATCGTAAGCAGTTTTATCAAGAAATTATGGACACTCTTGCTTTCTTAGGTGGGGGTCAACATGACCTTTAACCATATTGTTATCCAAAACATTATACGAGATAAATGGACATATGTATCTTATTTTCTGAGCAGTATGTTTTCCATCATTATATTCTTTTTATTTTCTGTAATCGTCTTTCATCCCAGCTTAAAAGACCTAGATCCCGACTCAACACTTGGCATTTCATTAATGCTTGCCAGTATGCTTGTTTATTTATTTTCATTTATTTATATTACTTATTCAATCATGGCATTTTTACGCAAAAAGACAAAGACTCTTGGCATTTTCATGATTACAGGGGCTTCCATGAAACAAGTACGAAAGCTAATATTCCGTGAAAACCTATTCATTGGAATAATGGCGATTATAGCAGCAATCGTTCTTGGTCTTGTCATGACCCCCCTGTTCTTAATGGCGGCTAAAGTAGTGTTAAAAGCAGAAACATTTAGTATGTATATTCCTCTACAAGCAATTGGTTTAACGATAGGTTTGTTTTTAATCTTATTTATGATAATTTCTAAAGTCGTCACTAAATTTATTAATAAAGAAGCCTCCATACAGCTATTAAAAAGTGATACTGTGATTGAAAAATCGATTCGACCACATTATATTTTATTAGCTGCTAGCATTATGATGACCTCACTTTTAGCTTATTTACTAAAGATTGAGCATGCTATTGTAGCGTCTTTAGGTGCTCTCTATTATTTATTATTTTTTGCTAGCATACTTTGTACGATTTATTTAATCATTGCTCAAGGCTTACGTCTATTTTTGAAAATATTTGAGAAATCCCCTGTTTATCTTCGCAAAACAAATATGCTTTTAGCGTCAAATTTAAATGCAAAAATGAAATCTCATGCAAATATGCTATTTCTAATTACCATTTTGTTAAGTGGCGTATTTTTATGTACAAGCATTTTGTTTAGCTCATATTACAATGTTCAAAAAGATAGTGAAGGAAATTATCCGTATAGCTTTCAATATATTACGGATCCAAAAGCTAATGACAACATAATAAAGGCAGATTTAGACTATCTTGAAAAGAAGCTAGCAACAGTAAAAGCAAACAAGTATTTTATTGAATTTAAATCAGATGAGAATCGACGCCTTGGCTATATGTCATTATCTGATTACAACCTGCTACAGCAAAAGGAAATTAGCCTGAATGAAAATGAATTTATTGCTGTCGCTGGGAATCATGGTATAGCCCCGATAACCAACAATGCTAGTGACCGTTATATAAAATCATTCAAACTAGCTGAAATGAACGAAAAGAACCTACTATCTACAGGGTTTCAGGAAACATACTTCATTGTGCCAGATTCTATTTATCAGTCGATTGACTACCCTGTTTATAAAACCTATATCTATGAATTAGATAATTGGACAGCACATACAGAATTGGCAAATACCATTACCGAGGACATACCATCCTTACCTGGTGAACGTTACGTTACATCCAAAATCGAATTATATGATACAGAAATGTTTGTAAAAAGCGTTATGTTCTTCATTGGCTCTATGTTAAGTTTAATTTTCTTAAGTGCAGCCATGAGTATACTTTACTTCTATTTACAGACAACATTATTACAGGAAAAAGAAAAATATATGGGCATTCGTAAGCTGGGACTGTCTAAGAAAGAATTAGCCTCCGTTATTGCAAAGGAACTGGGCATTCTTATATTTGTTCCGTTCACTATAGCAATTTCTCTATTACTCACTACTTTATTAGCTATGCGTACAATGGTCTCTACAGCATTTTTACAGGTTTCCATTGCCAGTTCTTGTTGTTTCTTTGTGCTGTTCCTCATCAGTTATTTATGGATACGACAAAGCTATTTCAAACGTCTAGTGAACTAAAAAAATCGCACTCCTTGGGGGTGCGATTTTTCAATAATAAAAGACTTGTTACCAAATAATTGGCTTTGCCACCATTAACCATAACATAATAAGCAGTAGCAAAATGTACATCCACGCCTTGCGCTGTAATAGTGCAACAAATTGTTGCTGATTATAAGCTTGTGTATTAAAAGTACGTAATGTTGGCTTAAACGCTCTGGCTAAAAAGATAATAGATGCAAACATCACAAGGAAAGTGAGAACAATCCACGAAGTACTCCAATGATAACCCGCATGCCACATTAGTAAAATACCCGATCCTACAAGTACATGTCCTGAATGTTTGACAATGGCAATAGCCCCTTTAAAAGATTCTATATATGGTGGCATTTCACCACTTGAAGCTGTACGCATTTTTTTTACAATCGTTAGTACAACGAACAATGGCCCAATCGAAAGAACGGCACTTAAAATATGTATATAAAGAAGAAGCGTATAAATGGAAAACATGATGTATACTCCCCCTTTCATCAGTCCCCTACATTATAGCATTCAACCTCTGTCTGCTTATTCAGTAATTGTGAATCCTTTGTAAACACAAATTGAATCATTGTTAAATTGTTTGAAAACCTCACAAAGAGGGTATCGTTTATAGTAACATGCACTTAAAGAACAAAAGGAGTGATTTTTATAGGAATTCATCAATTTTTTACAAGCCTCAATGATTTAGAACGAATTATTCGGTGCCCTGGGCGATTCAAATTTGAAGAACATAACGTGGCAGCACATTCTTGGAAAGTATCACAATATGCGATGTTTTTTGCGACATTAGAAGAAATGAATGGAGCAAAGATTGATTGGAAATCTTTATATGAAAAAACAATTAATCATGACTTTGCTGAAGTTTTTATTGGCGACATTAAAACTCCAGTAAAACACGCTAGTCCCGAGCTAAAACAAATGCTAGCACATGTGGAAGAGAAAATGATGGAAAAGTTTATTAGCAATGAGATTCCAGAAGAATTTCAAGGCATTTTCTTTGAGCGCATGAAAGAAGGCAAGGATAGTACGATAGAAGGGCGTCTACTTGAATTTGCAGATAAACTGGACCAATTTTACGAAGCTTTTGCAGAATTAAAGCGTGGCAATACTGACAAAGAATTCGTCTATATGTATCAAAATGCTTTATCGAAGCTTTTAGCCATTCCACTTGAGGCAACTGTCCAATATTTCCGCACTGAAATATTAAAAGACGCCGTACAGGAAAAAACTCATATTGATATACAAGCATTAACAAATGAAGTACTAACAGCCAAATAGTCAGGTGCATGTACAAGTTTTCCGAATGAAAAGTTCAGGAAGGCTTTTTTTATTTCCTCTAAAAAAATCGTATAATGAAAGGTGATTGAATGGAGGGAGAGTTTTGTCAGAAGAATGCCCAATTATAGAAGATTTATTACTGTTATATAAGAAACAAATGCTCCAAGCATCCACATTAATATATGTAGAGCAGCATTTGGCAAAATGTCCGCACTGTCAGCAGCTCTTTAGCTCAGTACAAATTCAAAAAGAGTACATACCCATGAAAAAAACATTATCTTTTTTCCATATTATATTTATTGTACTTTCATTCATGTTTGCTATTAACTCATCGTTACTTGGAAACCAAATGGGCTTTGTCATTTCATATGCCATTTTCGGTTGTCTGTCTTACCTTTTTTATAAAAACATTTGGATTGTTTTTATCATTAGCTCTGTACCTGTATTGGTATGGGCGATTATCGACAACCTTACGAATGAGCTCTATATTACCGCCTACTCTTTGACAGAATTTGGGGCACTTGTGATGGGAGCAAGTTATATCGCTCTCCTCCATACGATTTTTGCCTTAGTGGGTGCGGCCTTTGCCATTTTATTACGCAAAATTTTTAGAATAAAAAAGCGCCTAAACTCAAACTAACGTTTAGACGCTTTACACTTCCCTATGCCTTTTTTACAAATTCAGACTTCAGCTTCATAGCGCCAAAGCCATCAATTTTACAGTCAATATTATGATCCCCTTCTACAAGGCGAATACTTTTTACCTTTGTCCCTATTTTTAAAGTAGATGAACTTCCCTTTACCTTTAGGTCCTTAATAACCGTAACTGAATCACCATCAGCTAACAAATTACCATTTGCATCTTTGACAATAAGTGTATCTGATTCGGGTTCCGTTGCCTCCATGCTCCACTCATGCGCACATTCTGGACATACATAATTTGTTCCATCCTCATATGTGTATTCAGAATTACATTTCGGACAATTTGGATAAGCTGCCATTCCTGCTTCCTCCCTTTACTTTTTTGCTAGATAAATCCTCTATATGCTCCTATCTTTACACAGTCGTCCATAATAAGCAAAGGTTGTTCGTATTTTTTGTTCGTATTTGTGAAAATAATATGAAGCCCAGTACCTTTCTAAATACATTTGCCGTTACGTATTGCATGATTTGGGACACCCGCCCATTGACTTATTTCAAGCAATCATCTTACTTGCATGTTTGTCGATCATGCTTTATTATATCCATAAAGGCTGCATTGTTCGTATAATATTAAGTTTTAACCTTTAAGCTGTAAAAGGGAGTTTTATTATTGGAGTTGGAATGACGGGCCTCACACTACGGTGCATGAGGATAAGCAGGAAAACTTCTGCGAACACCCACTTTGAGGAGTGGTGGTTTAAAACTTTCTATAATAACTACGGCATACGCGGCTTTTTATATTACATTTACCTTTACAGTACCTTAGCCAATATGGTTAAGGTACTTTTTTCATTCCAAAATAGCCAAGGGGTTAAACTTATTTGCAATTAATAATAAATAAACATAATCAACTATTTACCTCCGCAAAATATACCCAATCTTTCATGGACCTTTCAACTTCCCCTTTTTATCAACAGGCTTACTAACATTTGTGGAAGATTTATTTTATACAAAAAAGCTAACCTTCTCTATTAGGAAAATCAGCTAATTCCATTTATATCGCATATTTATTGATTAATAAGAGATCCATGATTTTGTTCAAATTCTTCTCTTGTCATTCCATAACAAATACCATCGAAATAATCGCCTTTCGTGAAAATGATTTTTCTAAGTTGCCCCTCTTTCATGAAACCTAATTTTTCATGTAGACACATTGATGGTTCATTGAAAGAGTAAACCGTTGTATTTACTTTTTGATAAGCGCGCTCCGAAAAGAAGAATCGAAGAACCATGAGAATCATCTCTTTTGCATACCCTTTACCTCTGTAAGGCTCGAATACAGCTAAATAATAATCAAAGATACCATTTTTCAAATCACAATCAAAAGTTTCAATCATACCAACAATATTATTGTTTCTATCTACTGCAACAAAACGGAATTCGTCATCATCTTCAGATAATTGTTCTTCTACCCATTCTGTCATTTTATCAGTTGAGCGAGGAAAATGAATCGAATCCATATTTCTAAGAATTTCATCATCTAGAAAATCAAATATAATGATATCTTCTGGTTGTATCGCTCGTAATGTAAGATTTTTCCCTGTCCAATAACTAACTGTCATTTTTCTTATCCTCCAAAAAAAGTGGTAATACTAATAATTGGTTATATTAACCATATATTTATTACGTTTTAAATTTTATATAGTTTCAAGTAAAACTTATCTCTTTTGTTATTTCTCATTTACATAAGTACGATTCATTGAAGGGTTATAACTAGCGATTGATGATTATATTCATTTTTATAATTACTATCGGTGTCAGGGACGATTAAACGGCTTGAGTCCTTTAGAATTCAGGACACAAGCCGTTTAATACATTTTTTATTATTACCACTGTCTACTTGACGGGGTGCAGTTCACATTGAGCGCCTGGCTTTATTTTTATTTCCGAATACAGCTTGCTTAATTCTACTTTAATAAAACATGTGATTTCTTATAAACTTAAAAGCTACTTAATTCTGATTTTAAACTTTGAACGAACTCGTTAATTTGTTCCCTTTTTACTATTATACAAAATGCAGGACCACATTCTCTTGGACCAAGATTATTCTTATCATTGGCGTCTAATACAAAAATTAATTTGTAACGAGTCTCAGATTCTATCCTCTCATTGTCAGGTATTTGTAAAAAACCATATTGAGGATAATAATATTTACCGTAGTGAGGAATATGATAGATACATAATCCAGGATCGTGTGGCTCCAACATACTTAGGTGTGAACTATCAAGATGTTTTATATCATCTAATAATTTTATGAAGTCATCCTTTAAACATGTAATTTCTTTATGCAACCTAGGAAAATTATCACCTGATCTGAAATTTATGGAGAATTTCACACTTGAATCATTTACTAATTTTAAGATTATTTCAACTTCACAATTGGGATCATTTGAGTAATCTTTTAATATAACCATAATTAATTCTCCTTTTTTATTAACCTTTTAAATTAATATTAATTCCATCGGTCCATATTCTACTATACTACGGAATGTTAGCATAACTTTTGAACTGAAAATTGTCAGGAGTTAAATTTTATAAAAGTATTATCACTCATAATCTCCTACATATTTCCAATTACTCTTGAACCACTTTAACTTTTTATGATCTTCAAAATAAACAGTATCAATAACATCAGTATCTTTCTTAAGTAATACAGCAACTTGGTTGCCTCCTGTGTCAATCCAAGCAACACGTTCTCCGCTTAATACATCGACATATTTAGTACCATTAGTCAAAGCATCATCTATCATTTTTCCAGTAATACCGCGATCTACCGCTTGATCAGAAGCATGGCTTCTTAATTTAAGTACTCGTTTCGAAGAAGTCTTTACAATATATGAAACTCCTTGCCTAATTACAAGGCCGGCTAATAATGGAATGACAGGTAATGCATGTGGTTGTACTTCGGATTCGAAATCAGCCCTAGGACCATTTAAGTCATCTATAGAAGTATTTACATCTGTATTTATTTCTTGATTATCAATTTGTGACTCATTTTCTACTTCGATAATATTGGGTTCTTGATTTAAAGAATCTTCTAATTCTACTGCTTGTGATTCACTTGCAAAAGCCAAACTTGGAGAAATTATACTGAATGCTAGTGCAAAACAAATTAATGCTACAAAACCTTTAAAAAAATTTAATTTCGACATTTTTTTGTCCTCCATTTATTACATTTTGAAAAAAACGTTATAACATTTTCACTTTCCCTCGAGTTATTATCATCCTATCATTGGAAACTTTTTCATTTCAATTGTTGATTCACGCCATTTTCCGGCGTGGAATTTACATTAAATTTACATTAAGCGCCACATAACGCCATCAAGAACGCCATATTTTGGCGGTTCTTATAAAATAAAGTGATACTAAAGTTACATTATCAACATTTATAAAACCTATTGTTTGACCTTAATTACATTGTAGTATTTATTCACTTTGTAATCATAAATTAACAATTTGTACTTAAGTATCTGTTGACAGTAAATTGACTTTCAGATATACAAAAAAAACAATACCAATTATGGTAACGGGCATGTGCTGTTAAGCACTACGTTGTAAATGATAATTTCTAATCCTTTTAAATCTCCATTTGTCAGCGTGCCAGCGTCAAACTTATCTAGCCAAATCTTATCAATCCTTTATCAACTGATTGTTGAATATCAACCTTTACAGTACCTTAGCCAATATGGTTAAGGTACTTTTTTATTTATGAAAAATACCTTACAGCACCTTCTATATCTCCAATTTGATATATCCTATTTCTAATAAATTCCTCAAAAAGCCACGTTCGTCTAACGTTTTGAAACTCTAGTTTTAAAAAGTACATACAACCTTCTCATATTTTGTATAATTCCCTTTCATTTTGCGCATATATGGAGTAACAAGGGAGGTAATGATATTGAAAAAGTTAATGTATGTAATGGTATTTGCTTCAATTCTAATAACAGCTTGCGGAAAGAGTGACAATCCAAAGGAGGTAGCAGTAGATCAAAACACTTCTGTTGAAGATATTGTCGGAGCAATTGTTAAAAATAAGTTTACGGTTGAAGAGTCCAAAGGTGTTGTCACCATATCCATACAGGATACAGATGTGACAGAGGGATCGAAAAGTCAAATGCTGAAGGACTCCACTAAAATTTTTGCTGATTTGTCGAAGCTGAAAGATGTAAAAACACCTGCTGTTACTTGGTATGCTCCACTTACCCAACCAGATGGAGATAAAACCATGACTGAAGTATTGAATATTTATTTTAGTGAAGAGGATTATCATAAAGTAGATTGGGCCAATTATTTACAAGTTGATATCGAGTCAACTGCTACAAATTATCATGAAAGTGAAGCTTTAGAGGATTAATTTTATTAAAATGAGCAAAAAGATACCCCTCCATGTATAGAGGGGTATCTTTTTGCTCATTTTACATACATTCTCAGCCCCTCTGTTAAAAGAGGTCGTTTTATTTTATAGTGGGTTGCTTGCCAAATTCCTTTCCCATCCTGCAAAATTAATAACTGAGGTGATTCGTGTTTTACCTGTAAATCACGTTCTATAGCATTGGAAACATCACGTTCCTTTTGGATAATGACCAGATATTTAGGGAGTTCTGTCGCTAAGGCTTTGAACTCTTTTAAAGCTGAAATACTGCTTATACATGTCAGACTAAATTTTAAGACAAGACAGGGCTTTTTGTGAGACTGTTCTAACACTTCTCCCCAACTAACCAAAGTTTTAATTCGTTGCATATATGAATACCTCCCTTGCAATTATATACTACATAGGGTATTTATTGTAACAAAAAAACACACGAGGCTACCTTTATAGCTCGTGCATTTCTTCCTCTACTTAAATGCCTTCTGTATTCATTAATACAAGGCGCCAGCCATCAGGATCCTCAATGGTAATACCCTTCTGCATCCAATATGGATTTTCAGGCTCTACTTCAGGGTACCCCATTTGTGATAAGCGTTTAGCAATACTACGGATTGTTTCTTGATTTGGAATATAGAGTACTAAAAGATTGTCCTTACTTGGAGCAGGACAAGGGCTTCCTTCAACATGTTCTGTAAATTCCAAGTGATAGTGTACATTTGGAAGACCAATCATTATTCCATCATAGCCACGATGACCTGAAAAAGAACCAA
This sequence comes from Lysinibacillus sp. VIII_CA, assembly GCF_049943995.1. Classification (NCBI taxonomy): domain Bacteria; kingdom Bacillati; phylum Bacillota; class Bacilli; order Caryophanales; family Bacillaceae; genus Lysinibacillus; species Lysinibacillus sp. VIII_CA. The sequence continues at coordinate 31,103 of NZ_JBNFXM010000011.1, read as the reverse complement.
TTTTTTTTAGTCCAATGCCCTCACAATAAAACCGTTCAATTTCTTTTAATTGATCAGTTGGCCTTGCTACTCTGACCTGTGCAACTGCTAGTTCATTCGTCCATTGTTGTTCCATCAGAAACTCTCCCTTTTTAAACGAGTATAGAATGGTACAATCACGTTGAAAACAGTCCTAAGTCTGAATTATTGTGCTAACGCTATATGAAACGAAGCCGCAGTCTTTGCTTTTACTTCCTCTAAAGTAACGCCCTCTGCTAATTCGATAAGCTGTATCCCTTCTTTAGTAAAATCAAATACAGCTAAGTCTGTAATTAACCGGTGGACAACACCTTTACCTGTTAATGGGAGATCACATTGTTTTTTAATTTTGGATTCACCATTTTTATTAACATGCTCCATAACGACGATGACTCTCTTTGCTCCTACCACCAGGTCCATGGCGCCCCCCATTCCTTTGACCATTTTCCCTGGAATCATCCAATTTGCCAGATCTCCAGTCTCTGATACTTCCATACCACCTAAAATAGCAAGGTCAATATGGCCACCACGAATCATAGCAAATGATTCTGCACTATCAAAAAAGGAAGCCCCCGGCATAGCTGTTACTGTTTCTTTCCCAGCATTAATTAAATCGGGATCAACGTCATCTTTAACTGGATAGGGACCGATACCAAGTAATCCGTTCTCTGATTGTAAAAGCACTTCATAATCGGCTGGAATAGCATTGGCAACTAAAGTTGGAATACCAATACCTAAATTTACATTCATGCCATTTTGGATTTCTTTCACTGCTCTATTTACGATTCTTTGTCTTGTATCAGCCATCACTCTTCCCCCTTTTTCACTGTCAGACGCTCAATACGCTTCTCATAATTTTCACCCAATAAAACACGCTGAACGAAAACTCCTGGTGTATGAATATGATCAGGGTCTAACTCGCCAACTTCTACAATTTCTTCCACCTCAGCAATGGTAATTTTACCTGCCATCGCAGCTAGCGGATTGAAGTTACGTGATGTTTTTCTGTACACTAAATTTCCTAGCTTATCTGCCTTCCATGCTTTAACTAGAGCAAAATCAGCAGCAATTCCTTCTTCTAAAATATAGTCTTTCCCATCAAAAATCTTTACTTCTTTGCCTTCAGCAATTGGCGTACCAACTCCAGTAGCTGTATAAAATCCTGGAATCCCCGCTCCTCCTGCACGTAGGCGCTCAGCAAGCGTTCCTTGAGGTGTTAACTCTACCTCTAGCTCCCCACTTAAAAATTGTTGTTCAAAAATTTTATTTTCGCCTACATAAGAGGCAACCATTTTTTTTATTTGCTTATTCGCTAATAGTAAGCCTAAACCCCAATCATCTACTCCGCAGTTATTACTAACTACCGTTAAATCCTTTGTACCCTTTTGTACTAAAGCCGCAATAGACTTTTCTGGTATACCACATAGACCAAAGCCTCCTACTGCTAACATATCCCCATCCTTAATATCAGCAACCGCTTCTTCAAATGAACGCCATACTTTCCCATCCTTCATCTCGAAACCTCCTAAAATTGCTCGTTTATTAAGGAAAATTCTACCTCATTAACATTTTACAAGTAAAGGAATTAATTAGAATACCACTTATTCCAAAATAGAATAAATCTCCCCACCTCTTACTTACGCATCGTGTTCAGTAACTGTTTTAAGGCATACGATTGATATGTATTTTTTTTGGTGATAATACCCAAACGCCAGGGCATATCAAAATTAGCTAAAGGAATCATTTTGACATTTTTATTTGTTTGCTTAGCAGCGATAGAATATGGCAGTAATGTTATTCCTAAATTTGATGATACCAATTCAACTATCAAATCCCACTGTGAACTTTTATAGCCTACATGTGGTGAAAATCCAACACTTTCACATGACTTAATAACATAATCATGTAAAGCGAACTCCTCAGCAAAGATAATAAAGGTTTCATTTTTTAAGTCTTGCAATTGTATTTCTTTAAATTGAGCTAATGGGTGTAATTCATTTATAAATACATAAAATTGATCTTCTACAAATGGCTGCACCGAAAACTTTCTTTCATCCGTCGGTAATACGACAATACCCATATCCACATTACCGTTTTCTACTAACGTACCCACTGTTTTTGCGCCTCGTTCAACAAGCTCCAAATGCACATCAGGATATTGCTGATGAAATTCTCTAGCTATTTTCGGAAAAAATAATGTCCCAATTAAAGGTGGAATCCCTAGCTTAATTGAACCTGTCTTTATATTTAATAAATCATCTAGTAAAATGTGCAAGTCTTGAACGGAAAGCATGATCTTTTGCCCCTGTTTAAAGACAATACTCCCTGCATCTGTTAGCTCGACATTGCGAGTAGATCTATTTAATAATTCTACATGTAATGTATCTTCTAATTTTTTTATGCTTTTACTTAATGATGGCTGAGATACAAAGGATTCATTCGCAGCCTTCGTAAAGCTACCATGCTCGACAACTGACATAAATGCTTTTAAATCTCGTAATTCCATAAACATCTTCCCCATTTATTCTTTTTGATGAAAGACTTAGCAAAATTCTCTTATAGTAATTAATTCTTCTTCATCTATGGTAATCCTTCTACAAAAATTAAGTGCACTGAACCTACAACTGTAGTCGAGAGGATATTCCTTTATTCCCCAAAGACCTCTTCAACAAAAAATACACCACGTATCATTAGATTTCACATCTAAATATAGTGGTGTATTTACTATTAGTGGGCCTTTTCCAATGCTAATTTAATGCCGAAACCAATTAATACAGCACCCGTCAATCCTTCGATTACTGCCTTAGTAGTTGGCCTTTTCATAAATGCACTAATGCGATCTAACAGATAGACATAAAATACAAACCAAAGCATCGTTAAAGCTGTATAGATTAATCCCATGATTAAAAATGGTAGAAATGTTCCACCCGTTCCATCCACAAATTGAGGAAGAAATGTTAGGAAAAATACAGCAACCTTCGGATTCGTGACATTCGTGAGGAACCCCTGCTTAAAGCATGATTGATGCGAGTATTTATGATCCATATTAGCTTCATTCTGCACTTCGGTTGATTGTGCGCGAATTGTCCGTAAGGTCCATAATGTTTTAATACCTAAATAACATAAGTAAACTGCACCAATATACTTTAATGCGGCAAATACATAAGCTGATTTCACAATGATAGCGGATAGCCCAATGACAGCTGCGCATGTATGAATCAATAAACCACCACAGGACCCTAAAATAGTCTGCAAGCCTCCTTTCCTACTTACAGTCAAGGTATTCTTTGTCGCTATGGCTGTATCTGGACCAGGTAAAATTATAAGTAAAATGCACATAACTAAGAAAACAGAGATGTTCACCATTTCTCTCCCTCACTTTTTGTCAGAAAATTATAAAAATAATTGTAGCATATGTACTTCCTTACAGAAAGATACTAATTTTTATTTTGACTTGACATATAACCAATAGGTGTTATATATTCGTAACACCTATTGGTTTCATTTTATCTATAAAGGAGATTTACACATGAGCGGAAAATTACCCGATATTGTTAAAACAATTACACTTAATGCACCTATAGAAAAGGTGTGGGACACTGTAGCAACTGCAGAAAAAATTGCTTCTTGGTTTATGCCCAATAATTTTCAACCTATTGAGGGACATGAATTTACGATTCAATCACCGTTTGGTCCTTCACCTTGTAAAGTTGAACGTGTAGATGCGCCACATTTTCTAAGATTTGCTTGGGATGAGGATGGTTGGTTCGTTACTTTTGAGCTAAAAGAAGTCGGAGAACAAACAGAATTTACTTTAACACATGGTGGCTGGAAGGAAGCTTCACATATTATTCCAAAAGCTAACGCTGCTACTGAGGCCATTCGCACAAAAATGGATGGCGGTTGGACAATGATTATCCATCATAAATTAAAAGAAGTTGCAGAAGCCTAATGATTCAAGAAGCAGTGAAATATGATGTTTTTCAAGCAATTGCAGATCCTACAAGAAGAAATGTTTTAAAGCTACTTGCATCTAATGATAGACCTATCTCTAATATTTCAGAGCATTTTGCAATTAGTCGAACAGCTGTCGTAAAGCACTTAAAAATATTAGAACAGGCAGAGCTTGTTTCTGCTCAAAAAAAGGGCCGCGAAAAGATATACACGTTGCATAGTGAGCGTTTAAAAGAAATTGAGGATTGGCTCCAATACTTTCATTTGTTTTGGGACAATAAATTGGCTCAGCTACAAAGTCTGGTGGAAGACAATTAAAAAATGGAGCTGTCTAATTGGGACAGCTCCACCTTTAAAAGAGGTAGAATAATCCTCCATTAATAATGTCAATTTTAATTTTAGATTCGTATTGCTCCTCTAATGCTTTTCTTTCAATTTCATAACATTCGGGTTTATCCTCTACATCCTCATAAAAATAATCCAATACTCGTTGATCACGTTGCCATCTTTTTTGCGCTTCAATGGCCCACGAGTGATCATCCTTTTCAATAATGGAATCCACCGCTGCATTTAATCTTTCAAGTGCACGTGCTGGTTTAATAATATATTGCACATGAAAAACGTTCTCTGCTGGTTCGGTGTCAAAATCTGAGGCATAAATCGTTTCATGAAAATCCTCCTTGATAACACCCGTTAACAAGTTAATACCAAATGAGTACATCATTTCTTTTGTCCGATCACAGCAATAGGAGACTTTAAAGTTAACACCTAGCCATGGTGTTAGGATAACCTGCCCCATTCCATGATCAACTTTTTCAAATAATTGAACATAGGCACCTAGTTCTCCTGTCGCATGAAAAAGCTGATTTAACCGTGGTGAGCCATAATGAATAACCTCACCAAATAAGTTACCAGCCATAGCTGTCTGATCTGTAATAAAGGTCACCTGAGCAGGGTTTGGCTCACTATTAGTGGCCTCTATATATTGCCAATAAAATGGTCTATTCATAATTCTTTTATCAATATCTACCGTCAACTGCACGGTCAAAGAATGTTCCTCTTCCCCTAAAATAGGGCAGTCATTTTCGGAGAAAAATCCCTTTAAATACTCATGAACTTGCTGCGGATACATAGTTTCCCTCCTTACCTCACACTGATTTTTTTAAGTTTGTTAAAATGGCATCTAAATCACCAACCACTTTTTCAAACACATCGATTTTGGTATGAAGTAATTCCAAGATTTTTTCTTCAATGGTATCTTCAATAGCAAGATTATATATGTGAACATCATGCTCCTGTCCCAAACGATGGACACGACCAATTCGTTGCTCTAGCTTCATAGGATTCCATGGTAAATCATAATTGATGACATGATGACAAAATTGGAGATTTATCCCCTCCCCACCAGCCTCTGTGGCAATGAGTACTTGTGCTCTTTCTTTAAATAAATGCTTCATATAATCTCGTTTACTTTTATTAAATTTACCGTTAAACAGCACACTCGAAATTCCTTTAGAATGTAAATACCATTGTAAGTAGATTTGAGTTGCACGATACTCTGTAAAAATAATAACCTTATCCTTCGCCTGTTCAATAATCTCAATTGTTTTTTCTGCTTTAGAATTCACTTCTAAGGCCATTAATTTGGCTAAAATGTCTTCCATTTCTTGTGATTGTCCATGCTCCTTCAGCATATTTGTTATTGTTAATGCTGTAGCTTCCTTGCTACTGCACATTTCCTTCTGCAACGTAATTAACGCAAAAGATCCTTTGTTTTCAAGTGAGCCAAGGAGATCATAAACGGCTCTTTCTTCTTCCGTAAATGTAATCGGTACAATTTGAACGCAACGATTGGTCCATTCAATACCTGTATCTTCTCTTCGATTTCTCACCATCACCTGGTTGACCAATTCTTTCAAATAATCATCATGCTCTAGATGATGCTTACTGGCTGAAAAGGCTGATTGGAAGGTATCGTAGCTTCCTAAATGTCCTGGTTTTAATAAGGAAATTAAATAATATAATTCGAAAACATCATTTTGTATAGGAGTAGCAGTTAATAATAAGCAAAACTTTTTCTTTAATCCTTGGACGAACTCATAAATTTGTGTTTTATTATTTTTTAATTTATGGGCCTCATCAATAATAATCATATCGTAATCCTGCTCATAAATACGTTCCCTATGAGGGCTTTTTTTCGCTGTATCCATACTCATGATTATGACGTCATAGCGCTCTATTGGACAATTTTTTTTATAAGCGATAGCAGGTATATGAAATTTTAAGTTTAACTCTTCAATCCATTGATTAATCAGAGAAGCCGGCGCTAATATTAACGCTTTTTTTACAAGACCCCTTAAAAGATACTCCTTTAAAATCAAACCAGCTTCAATGGTTTTACCTAAACCTACTTCATCTGCTAAAATGGCTTTTCCATTCATGCGCTGAATGACTGTTTCAGCTGCTTCTAGCTGATGTGCAAGAGGTTTTAAATTAGGTAAATACTTTGTAGCTTGTAATCCTGTGAAATCAGGGATTAATCTCATTTTTACAATATCATAGTTCATCTTATATAATGACCAGCTCTGCCATTGTTCAAGATCATTGACGCGATTGATAAAACCTTCTACCCATTCTGACGACCTCTCTATTTTCATGATCATCACCCCACCATGTCAGTATTTCTTCTTATGTTGTCCAAAAAGGAGAAAGCTATGTTCGTTTTATACAAAAAACACCCAATGAATGTAATTATTTCATCGAGTGTTTGTTAATTCATATGTTTACGGAAAATGCTCGGTGATAAACCTGTCACTTTTTTAAATACACGACTAAAATAAAAATAATCTGTGTAACCTACTCGCTTAGCTATTTCCTTTATAGATAAATCAGGCGACCTTAATAGCATTTTCGATTTTTGAATACGTAAATCGGTTAAATAAACATGTGGACTGACACCCATTCTTTTTTCAAACACATAGCTCAATTTTCTACGGTCCCAATTACATTCATTCGCTATATCGCTCACAGTAATATTCTTTGTAAAGTTTTCTTGTATATACGTCATGATGGATGCTATGTGATAGTCTTTCAACTTCATCAATACAATCATTTCCTCTCATATATTTAAAAAGAGAGCTTTGGATTGAATAAGTGATAAATGACTGCCCTTATGACTCATTTCAACTAATTGCTGCACCATGTTCATCCATTTCATGTGCTCTCCTACCTGTATAACAAAATGACTATTATAAAGCGGAAATTTTACATGTCCATCAAATAGTTGGAAGTAAATCACTACATATTCTAATTTGGTATCCCTTACGGCCATGTTTTGAATGGGAAAATCGGGACCAACATGGAGGATCCTTCCTTTTTTTAAGCGATAATTAGTACCTTCTATTTTTATGTCACCTATACCTTTGACTGGGAAGATTAGTCTAGCGACATTTTCCACTGTCCTGTTAGTAACCGTCTCAGAAGAAATATGGTCAGTAGTGACAGACATACATGTTAAAGGTGCCATTGAATAAAATTCTAACATTTCTTCTATGCCTACTATCTCCATTCCCTTATCATGCTCTTAAAACAATACGAAAGGAACACCTAAAATACATCGAGTGCTCCTAAGATTAATTATTTTAAGCTTTCCTGTAATAGCTTGCGATTACGTTGTTTAAAAATATCATTATGGGAAGAGACAATACCGCCATCAGAAGCATCGGGCTGAATATATTTTTTCGCACTATTCACTGCGTGCAATGCATCATGAAAAGCTGCTGCAATTAAATGGATTTTGCCATCATGGTGCAAAATATCTCCTGCCGCATAAAGTCCCGGAATAGAGGATTCACTATTTATAGTACCAGCAATGAAATAATCGTTTTTACGTTCAATTGCTAATGGACTATTATCTAATAGTTCCTTATCGCGTACATAGCCATGACTGATAACAACTTCATCGATAGGAATTTCCGTTATAGTACCTGTTTCATGATTCGTTAAAGCAATCGCTTTAATCATTCCTTCTTGATCATCCGCAATTAATTTCGTAATTTCTGAATTATAATGACATTCAATGGCACTATTCGTTAGCTCCGTAATTTGAGCCTCATGTGCAGACAATTGATCTTTTCGATAGGTTAAATATACCTTTGACGCTACTTCCATTAACTCTAATGCCCAATCTACAGCGGTATTACCGCCACCTGAAATGATAACCGCTTTGTTTTTAAATTTTTCATAGGATTTGATGGTGTAGTTTAAATTAGATACCTCAAACCGTTCTGCTCCCTCAATCTCTATTTTTTGAGGATTAAGGATACCCCCACCAATAGCAACTATGACCGTTTTTGAATAATGAATATTCCCAGACTCAGCTGTAATAACGAAAATCCCCTCGTCGTTTTTGGCAATTGATAATACCTTTTCATCTGTGTAAATAGAGGGATTAAATGTTAAGGCCTGCTCCACTAACTGCTTAATTAGTTGGCCACCTGAAATTGGCGTAACGCCCCCAATGTCCCAAATCATTTTCTCCGGGTAAACATGGATTTTACCCCCGAGCTGTGGCTGTGATTCAATTAGCTTCGTCTTCATTTCACGTAAGCCACAATAAAAGCTAGAATATAATCCTGCCGGTCCTCCACCAATGATCGTTACATCATACATTTCTTGTTCAAACAAATCGTAGCACACCTTTCATTTATGTTATTTCCTATCTCAACAATTGGGCCGTGGTAACAACATAACTACAAAACCCTACTGTATTTTCATCTTATAGAAATACTTACTACTTCTTACTCCCTTATTATACGATAATGATAATCATTATCAAGTAAAACTTCCCATTTTGGAAGCTATGTTGTCAATTCTTACTATTCTTTAAATAATCTTTATACGGTATTTACATTGAGCATGTACTCTTAAACTAACATTTAATGGAGGTTTAATATGTATGAAGTATAAAAAATTAGCTGCCCTAGCAGCAGGCTGTTCCTTAGCTATGGCTACTCTTTTAATAGGAGAAAATCAATCCTATGCGGTAGAAGAGTTACCACCTGAACTTAACTTAAATGTCTCCTCTCGCTATGATTCTGGCGTGAAAAATGAAGATGGAGGGGCCACAGAAATTGTTGCCTACAATGCGGACAATTACAAATACTATGTAATCAATGGGACAACAAAGCAAATTGAAATCGTCCCTTTACCAAAAAGCTCTTCCTACTCTGCCGTAAAGGTCGAGAAAACGGTCAATCTTGAAAAAGGTTTAAAAGAAATCAAACCAAACTTCTCTTATGGAGATGTGACAAGTATTAGTATTAACACCGATTCCGATTTGATAGCTGCCGCTGTTCAAGCTGGAGACTATAATGACAATGGATTAGCAGTATTTTTAGATTACAACGGTAATATTCTTCATATTGTAGAAGCTGGTAAACAGCCCGATATGATCACCTTTACACCTGACGGGAAAAAGGTACTTGTAGCAAATGAAGGAGAGCCTCGTGAGGGTTATGAGAAAGCCGTTGATCCAGAAGGCAGTGTTAGTATTATCGAGCTACCAACTGACATTACTAAAGCAACGGTAAAGGATATTAATTTCGAGGCTTTAGATTCTCAACGTGAGGAGCTTGTTGCTAAAGGTATCGTTTTAAAGAAAAAGACGAATCCTTCTGTAGATTTCGAACCTGAGTATATTGCTGTCAATAAAAAAGGTAATACAGCCTATGTTACCTTACAGGAGGCAAATGCAATAGCTACGCTAGATCTTACATCAGGTGAATGGAAAAATGTGCAATCACTAGGTTTTAAGGATCATCGTAAGAAAGAAAATGCGCTTGATTTCATGAAAGATAAAAAAATTGAAATCATTCCTGAAAATCTTTACGGCATCTATATGCCTGATGGGATTTCTTCGTATGAAGTGAACGGTAAAACCTATTTAGTGACAGCAAACGAGGGTGACTCACGTGATTGGAAAGGCTATGTAAACGAACTTGAAATGGAACTAAGAGGCAATGAAGTTGTGCTTTTTGATACCTCAGACTATGATGGCTTACAACCTGAAAAAATGTATAGCTTTGGAGGTCGATCTTTCTCTATCTATGAAGCAGAATCAATGACTCAAGTATTTGATAGTGGTAGTGATTTTGAAAAGATTATTGCCCATTCATTACCTGACTACTTCAATGCTTCCAATAATAATACAAAGCTTGATAATCGCAGCGGTAAAAAGGGCCCTGAGCCTGAGGATGTGAAAATTGGACAAATCGGTGATCGCATGTATGCCTTTATTGGTATAGAACGGGTTGGTGGCATCATGATGTATGATATTACAAACCCTAATTCACCATCATTTGTTCAATATATAAATAAAAGAGATTTTGGTGAAGATATTAAGGGAGATGTATCACCAGAAGGTTTAGCTTTCATTCCTGCTTCAGCTAGTACTACAGGGCTTCCAACTTTACTTGCCGCACATGAGGTCAGCGGTACCGTTACTGCTTTTACATTTGGTAGTCCATATAAAAGTTTATTTTTAGATATACAAGGTCATTGGGCACAAACAGCCATTGAGGAACTAGCAAATAAGCATTTATTGAATGGTGTAGCTAAGGATCAATTTAATCCAAATGCTCCCATGACTAGAGCACAATTTATAACTGTCCTCAGTCGTGCACAAAAAATAAATTCAACATCCAAAGCTCCCTTTTCCGATGTAAAAACAGGCGATTATTTTGAGGATGCTATTGGTTGGGCATATGAAAAGAAGCTAATCAATTCATCCAATGAAATGTTTAATCCTCATAAGCCTATTACAAGAGAGGATGCTGCTGTAATTCTATATCATTTTATAAAATTAACTGAAATGGACTTGCCTAACCATCATACTCAACAATTATTTAAGGATGATGCTGCTATTTCTCCTCCTGCAAAGGAAGCGATTTATATTTTGCAGCAAGCTGGAATTTTTACAGGTAACAAACAACAATTGTTTCAACCACAAAGCACTTTATCACGCGCTGATGCTACATCGGTACTCTACAAATTATTTACCCTTAAATAATCCTTCATGCTGTTCGAGTGTTCGAACAGCTTTTTTTATTCTAGCTAAAATAAACCTCAATCCATAAATTACTAAAATATACGTAAACGCTAGTTTTTGATACACTATTGGAAAAAACCAAAAGAGGTCGTCATGAAAAGAAAAATATTTATTTTACATGAAATATATGGCATCAATCAATTTATAAAAGAACAAGCCGAAGCCTACCGTGATGAACATACCTCCGTTTGCTGTGTTTTGCTTTATCCAGAAGGAAAATCCTTCTCATATAAACAGGAACAACAAGCTTATGATTTTTTCTTCCATACAGTCGGCTTTGACGCACCTCTTGAGATGCTATCAAAAAACCTACTAGAGGCATGTGAAAAATATGAAGAGGTAGTGCTAATTGGATATAGTGTAGGTGCTACATTAGCCTGGCGATTATCAACGCTCCCCCTACATCGAGTTATTTGTGTTTATGGCTCACGTATACGCCAATTCCTAGACGTCCAACCATCTTGTCCAACCTTGGTCATTCTACCAAGCTGTGAAAGTAGCTTTGATGTGAATGCAATAAAAAATGTACTCGAACATAAATCAAATGTTCAAACAAAGCAATATCACGGACAGCATGGTTTTATGGATACTTATAATTCCCATTTTTGTCCATCTAGCTACTTTCAAGCACACACAAATATCTTAAACTTTTTAGGAGTAGAACAACATTAGGAGGAACAAACAATGGAAGAAAATATAGATATTTTGGTTGAACCATATATTGAAAGAGGTAATGTGATTTATCCAAGCTTTCCTATAGCCTTACAACCCGGCATGATTATAGGCATCTACACAGATGTTTCTAAAATACATACTTTAATGCAATGGTTTATGAAACGAGATCATACATTTACATATTTTCGCGAAAGTGCTCTCTATGAACGCCTTACTGTTCGTGAGCATATACGGTTTAATTTGAAACTATTCAAACGTACACCTAATGAGGCTGAGGAGTTATTAAAGCTATTTAGCTTAACTGAACAAAAAAACATGAGAATTAGTAAGCTTTCTACTAGTGAAAAACAACGATTAAAGTTATTGGGTACCTATCTTCAGGAAGTATCGCTTCTTGTATTAGAAGAACCCTTTCAAAATATCGATGATTTTTCTAAGCAAAATGTCCAACAAATACTAAAAAAACTCACAGAAAGACAAAAAAGCATCATTTTACTTTCTAATAATCTAGAAGACTTAATGATTGCAAGTACTGCTATACATAGATTAGATGGGGCTGGCTTACATACACTAGACGTTAAAGAGGAAGAATTAGAGAAAACACCTCCCCCATTTGAAAATTCGCCGATTCGCATTGATAAAATTCCAACAAAGAAAAATGACAAGATTATTTTATTTAACCCGCCCGAAATTGATTATATTGAAAGTGTTGAAGGCGTCGTTTCTGTTAATGTTGCAGGTGAATCCTACCCATGTACACTATCACTGAATGAGCTAGAGCAAAAATTGACACCATTCGGCTTTTTCAGAAGCCACCGTTCATACATTGTTAACCTACAAAAGGTTCGCGAAATCATTACATGGACGCGCAATAGCTATAGCCTTGCACTCAACAGCACTGATAAAACTGTTGTGCCTTTGTCGAAAAATAAACTAGCAGATTTAAAGAAAATACTCGGAATATAGTAGATTTCCCAGGAAATAAACGACTCCTGTCACCTTCCATATCGTGTTGTTGGTAGTCATTTTTCCTCCTCTCATCTAATTATTGCTGTGTACCTTTCACTTGTTGTTTATAGTTTAGACATCAACAACAAACAGGAGGCTTACACATGAAAGCAGTAATTGATGTACAGCATTTGAAAAAAACTTTTAATAAAGAAATCGCACTACAAGATGTTTCCTTTACTATACAAAAAGGAGAAATATTTGGTTTCCTTGGTCCGAGTGGCTCTGGAAAAACAACTACTATTAAAATATTAACTGCGCAAACTGAAAACACTGCTGGAAATGTTCTATTATTTGGACAGCCAGCAGCTGACATGAAGCAAAGTCAAAATCGTAAACGTTTTGGCATATTAACAGATAACAGCGGTTTGTATACGAGGTTATCTATAGAAGAGAATTTATTACTCTATAGTAAGCTATATGAGCTGTCAGTCACTGCCGTCAAAGAAGCTCTTGATTTTGTAAATTTATATGCTGATCGCAAAAAGAAGATAAGTCAGCTTTCAAAGGGCATGATACAGCGTGTTACACTGGCTAGAGCTATAATGCATAAGCCTGAATTATTATTTTTAGATGAGCCTACTTCTGCACTTGATCCTGTAAATACAGAACATATCTATAATGGTTTACGAAAGCTGAATAACATGGGGACAACGATATTTTTAACAACCCATGATATGAGCGAGGCCGAAATACTCTGTGACCGAGTTGCTTTCCTGCATAAAGGGAAAATTCGAGCAATTGGCACTCCAAGCGACTTGAAGCAGGAATTTGGCACTGATTCCATGACTGTTGAGCTTAAAAATGGTACACAAGAAGTGATCCAAAACGGGGCTCAAGATGCCGAGAAACTGTATCAATGGATGCAAGCCAATGACGTTACTCGAATCCATACAAATGAACCAACATTAGGCGATATTTTTATGCAAATAACAGGGAGTGATTTAGTATGAATATTTCAATGACAAGAATTCAAGCTATATTAATGAAAGATTATAAGGAATTTTCACGTAACTATGCCGTATCTTCGATGGTACTCTTACCAATAATTTTGGCATTTTTGTATAATCAATCTGGTGCATCCTCTATCAACGCTTATCTCTTACCTATTAATATAACGTTTTCTATGGTAACAGTTTATATACAATGCTGTTTAATTGCAGAGGAGAAGGAGAAAAACACATTACGAAGCCTGATGCTCTCCCCTGCTTCACTAGCAGATATTTTAATTGGTAAAAGCCTATTTGTTTTTATCGTAACGATGATCGTGGTAGCTATGTCTATTTTTATTGTGGGATATAACCCATCTAACCTACTCATTTTAGCTATTTCATTAATACTTTCAACTGTATTTTATATTGCACTTGGAACGATTTGTGGATTATTTTCTAAGTCTATAATGGAAGGTTCCATCATTGTATTACCGGTTATCATTATTTTCTCTTTTGGCCCAATTGCCCTAAATTTTGCTTCTACTTATCCAATCTTAAAGATTGCAGAATGGTTACCAAGCTCACAATTATTACTGTTAGCCGAAGCATTAGAAGGTAAATATTCAGTGACAGATGTAATCATTCCTATGATGACGATAATTGTTTGGTCCCTACTTTCTTGGTTTCTCGCTGCAATTATTTATAAAAAAAGAATGGTCGATTAATGACCATTCTTTTTACTATGATAGTTCTTGCTCAAGTTTTTCAATCTCGCTAAGTTCATCGGCATACCATATTCCAACAAATCTAGAGGGAACAGGTTCATCGAAATAATTCCCGTCATAAAATGATAACGGAAATAATATTTTATGTTCAACAAACCTCTTAATGGTTTGAAAGAAAACGTCATTTTCCTTTGGACTTTTTGCTGCATAGGAGGCAAATTTATTGATAGGCTTACCTAAAGTATCATGAAACATTAGCATAGAGGTGGAGCCATTTTGGCGGAAATTCAAATCAATAGCCTGAACATCACCAGCCTCTGTGACAATTAAATCAAATCCTGCTACACCAACAAAACCTTCTGCAACACCTTGTTCCATAATATGTCTTCCTACCTCAATTACTTTTTCAGGAACTTCATCTACTATTATATTACCGTGATAAATACCGTTTTCATCGGTAATTTGTTGTGAGGCTCCTAAATATTGAATACCTAGTTCCTCTGAGTAGACAAATTGACAGCTATAATTGTCCTTTGTCTGTAATAGCTCCTCAATAATTATGCTCTCCGTTCCCGTCATTCGGAATTGCCGCAGACCTTCCGTCAGTTCCTCTTTATTATGGCAAATGATGACTCCATATCCTCCAGAGGTTGGGGAATCATCGCCCGGCTTAAGGACCACAGGCGGTTGCCAATTTTTGATGGCATCTGAGAGCCTATAGGTTTCAACATTTAAACGACTCGGAACAAATTTGCTATCGATTAAATGATCAATATATGCTTTTGAATTCAATTCATTAAATTTCTCGGCATCCATCCAATAGCATTGACGGTCCATATGTTCCAAGTCATGTATATATTGACAAACAATCGTTTTGTCGTCTTCACACCAAGAACGAATATGGGCTAAATACTCCTCCTGTGTGTCATAACTAAAAGGCTGTTCGACCCATGGTAAACCTGTTAATCGATGTAGTTCCTGAGCTTTTTCAGTTTGGGTAGCTCGGTGCACTAATACAGGAATATCAGCAATAGCTACTTCTCTAGAGGTTAGGGCATCCAGTTTATGAGGATCGTCCATCATCCATGGATTATCACTAAACGGCGTTCTTGGTGTATAAACTGCATTCTCACCATAGATTTGTCTTAGCGTGTATTTTGGTTTCAAGTAGATTACCCTCTTTCAATTTTTAAGTACTCTACCCTTCCCCTTATTTTTTGACACTTTTTAATAGAAAAAACAGTCTTAGCGGCCAATAAAAATCCATTAAAACCCAAATATTAAATAGATTCGCCTAATAATTGATTTAAGTGAATTTTCACCTGCGGCCACTCGTCTAACGTAATACTATACATCACTGTATGGCGAGCGGTCCCATCTTTCCGAATCATATGATTCCGTAATATTCCTTCCTTTGTCGCCCCTATACGCTCTATAGCTTTCTGAGATTGAATATTTTCATGATCAGTTTTGATTTGAACTCGCTGTAAATGAAGGGTTTCAAAACAGTATTGTAATAATAGGTATTTACAATTGGTATTAATAGCAGTACGCCAGTAGACTGGTGTCAGCCATGTTGTTCCTATTTCAACCCGCTGATGTGTATCATCTATATCCATAAAACGTGTAGACCCTATGATCTCTCCAGTCTTTTTATCCACAATAACAAAAGGAAATTCTGTTTTATTACGCCTCATTAATAAAGCATTTTCCACAAAGTTATGCACATCCACCATTTTTTCGATCGTTGTGGACATATGTGACCAAATTTCTGGATAACTCGCCGCCTCTAATATCCCCGATAAATCATTTAACTCTAAAGGCTTCAGTTTAACTATTTCATTTTCTAATGCCATAAACTCCATGATGTATCACTCCTTTTTTAATTATTTAACGGTAAATTTGATATGATAGAAAGTACCAATTATTAAAAACCAGACCATACCAAAGGAGGTTATCTTGTGGAGCTATCCATTTCATTGACAGGAGATTCAGCCAAATACATTCAGATATACGAAGAAATTAGACAGTCTATTTTATCTAAAAGGCTATTAGGTCATGAGCAATTGCCCTCTAAGCGAGCCCTTGCCCGAACTCTCGATGTAAGTGTACATACTGTGAAGGAGGCTTATGAACAATTACTGGCAGAAGGTTATGTTTATAGTAAAGAACGGTCGGGTTATTTTATTGCTCCCTTTGAATTTGATTGGGTACAAGATGAACAGCAGCATGAGTTTCCTCTAAGGACAATCATATCCAATGACATTCAGTATGATTTTCATAACGGGCATGTGGATAACGAGGCTTTTCCCTATTCACTTTGGCATAAGCTCCTAAAAAAACATGTAAACAAGAATAATTTATCCATAAGTCCCTGGGCAGGTGAAGACCTATTACGCTCCGAGATTGCGCGCTATGTACAACGTTCACGTGGCGTTGTTTGTGATGCCTCACAAGTGTTTGTTTATGGTGGAACACAAAGTCAACTTCAAGCCCTTAGTCTCTTTTTAGGTCCCCAGAGTAAGGTCGGAGTAGAAGAACCGGGTTTTAAACGGGCACATACTACTTTACGACAATGCGGTTTGTCTACAGAGGCCATCCCTGTGGATAAAGCCGGTATAACTCTTCCTTCAAAAACAATTCACATATTATACACAACACCAGCTCATCAATTTCCTTTGGGCATGATTATGACCGTAGAGAGAAGAGCCGCCTTGTTGCAATGGGCAAATTTGAATAAGGCATACATTATTGAAGATGACTATGACTCTGAATTTCGTTATAAAGGGCTGCCAATCCCCTCTTTAGCAAAAATGGATCAGCTTCAACAAGTTATTTATTTTGGAACATTTTCTAAAACGTTGCTGCCTTCTTTGCGAATCAGTTATATGATTTTACCAAAGTCATTAATTGCATCGTTTAATGCCTTTAACCATGATCAAAAATCAGTTGTCTCCAGAGTAGAGCAACTTGTTTTAGCTGATTTCATTGCACAAGGTCAATTTGATAAACATTTAGCGAAAATGCGGACAGTTTATCGTAAAAAACAACAAGCTCTACTAACTGCTATCTCCACTCATTTTTCGGAGGAATTTCAAATCATCGGTGAAAAATCTGGGCTACATATCGTGATGAAGTTACCTAATAGACTCTCTGAGAAAAATGCGATTCAACTTGCTCGTAAGATTGGAATTCTTGTCTATCCATGTTCTACTTCCTATCAGCATGGTACAGAGGATACTTTAATCATTTTAGGCTACGGTGGACTGACACTTCAGCAAATTGATGAAGGTATTGCACTCCTTGCTTCCGTCTGGCAATAACCTGTCATTTTATTAGATGGTCGGAGTCAGTCTATACACGAAACTTTGTTTTAGACATAAAAAATATACAGATGATTCGAGACAAGGCGAAACCTTATAATGTTTTTTTCGTATGTAAAGGTAAATGAACACATAAGGGGATAGACAATAATGGAGAACCGTCAGCTATTAGAGCAGCACTTGCAGGAAATTCAGGATTGGGAAAAGGATCAAAGGGATTTATGGTTTTGGGAGAAACTAGGTAGAATACCGTTTAAGTTGTTAGATAAAATGACGCCTACTTTTATTCAAAATAAAATTGCATTATTAGTCGATGAATTAGGGAACTACATACAATCCGGTGGAAAATATTTAATCAATGAACAAGCCATGATTCAAAAAGTCCGTAACCATTCTTCCACAGAGCATATTTTGAGCATTTCAGATATTGGTCAAATTCCATTAGAGGATATGATTACTCTCAGTGATAAATTGCAAAATGAGCGTGTAAAGTTTGCGACTGTTCAAGGTGCTTCTACGGGGTTTGGCGGAATATTTACCTTGGCTATTGATATACCCGTTATTTTAGGAACCGCGCTGAAGACATTGCAAGAAATTGCTATTATTCATGGCTATGACCCTAATGATAAAATGGAGCGTATTTTTATTGTGAAATGCCTGCAATTCACAAGTGCAGATATTGTTGGGAAAGAAGCCATCTTACAGGAGCTTTCCACTATGAATAGTACTCATAAAGCTACTGACAATATGATTTCTCAGCTACAAGGCTGGCAGGAGGTATTTTATACGTATCGGGACCAGCTGGGCTGGAAAAAACTGTTTCAAATGATACCTATTGCTGGTATGATCTTCGGTGCATACGCAAATAAAGGAATGATTCAAGATGTTGCTGAAACGGGTATTATGTTATATCGAAAAAGACGAATTTATGAAAAATTGAATGAATTAGAAAGTTGATGATGAGAGATGGCGCTCTTCCTTATAAGAGCGTCACCCTCCCTTGTTTCTACATTTTAATTACTATTTTTCCCTGATGCTGACGACTTTCCATCAGTTCATGAGCTTTTTGCATATCCTCTAATGGAAATATTTTAGCAATGGGCACTTGGAAACTATCCCCTTTTAATAAAGTAAAAATATGTTGAGCGACCTGTTGTAACATTTCTGGTCTTAAGTCCCTAGTCGTACCCAGACTAAATCCTTTTACATTACGACAGCTACTATGTAAATCTGATGTCATAATAGTTCCTGCCTTGCCTCCACTATTGCCAAATTGTACAAGAGTGCCATATGGTGCTAAGCAAGTTAAGCTTTCCTCCGTAATAGCTCCCGCAATCGAATCAAAGATAATATCGACGCCAATACCTCCAGTAAAGTCTCGTACATGCTCACTAAATTGGTCATATGTAAGAACATGATCTGCCCCAAGCTGATAGGCTATCGGTGCCTTCTCTAATGTACTTACAGTTCCAATAATTTGTTTAGCGCCTAGCTTTTTGGCCATTTGAATAAGCATTGTTCCTACCCCACCAGATGCAGCATGAATTAACACCGAATCATTCTGACTAATTGGTGCTATCTGATGTGTTAAGATATACGATAAAAACGATACAGTTGGCACAGCTGCTACCTTCTCTAGCGGTACATCATACGGAACTTTAAAGACCAACTGTTCCTTTGCTACGACATACTCTGCATAAGCACCATTTATCGGAAATGCAATGACCTGGTCCCCCTTCTGAAAATTGCTGTTATCATTAAAAACCTCTTCTACAATACCAGCAACATCTAACCCAAGAATCATTGGAAAGTTTCCTTTAGCCTTATTACCTGTCCGATTTTTAATATCTGCATAGTTCACACTCGTATAGATTGTACGTATTAGGATTTCTCCTGTAGAGATTGTAGGCTTTGGATATTCGGCATATGTTAATACATCAGACGTACCAAATTCATTTATTACGATAGCCTTCATTTTTTTCTCCCTCCTTGTTATAGTCGAATTATAAACTAAATTTCCAAAGAATGGAGATACCTTTGTGAAAATTAAACCTAAGCAAGAGAACTGTAATGGAATACCGTATGATTTCTTTAATTAAGGCAGCAATCGTATATGCTTTATGTTATCTGGTACAGGGCTATAGTTACGAAAAACCTGGATACCCACTGTTATCACCTCTATTGTCACTGGACCATACAACGGCTAATCTATTAGATAAACACGCATTTTTGGCAATTGGCACAGCAGACCCGCATTTTTCACAGGAAAAATAGCTCTCAATCTTGCTGTTTTGATGAACTTATATCATTCCCTTGAGGATACTTCCAATTAACTCATACTATCCCGTTTTGCGAGTCGCTTTTCATCCAATTAAAAGCTTACATTCAAAAAAATGGACCATCTATTTCACCGTAGCACTTACCAAAATTATCTATATATGCTACACTAACCAAAATACAGTGAAGAGAAGAGTAAATAAGGCTGTTCTTCCCAGAGAGCTCCGGTTGCTGAAAACGAGCAAGAACGAATTATTGAAACAAGCCTCAGAGTAGCGCATTGGATTTCTATTAGAATGATGGTGCGACGGGAACTCCCGTTATAGAGTTACAGTATAAACATTCATTCATGTCGTACTGAAAAGGCTATTATGGCAACAACATAATAGTGAACTAGGGTGGCACCACGTGAGCATAAATTCTTCCGTCTCGTCCCTAAGACTACTGTCTTGGGGGTGGGATTTTTTTATTTTGCAAGGTCACTTTTGCAAGAGGAGGAATTTATATGAAAAAATCTTTAAAATCGTGGCGTTATCCAATTATCCTTTTAAGTAGTATTGGTATTTCTAGTATCGGTGAATGGATTTATTTTATTGCTTTGAACCTTACTGTACTCAATCTGACAGAATCAGCACTTGCTGTTTCTGGCTTGTATATTATCAGAGCTCTCTCCACATTGTTTACTAATTTTTGGTCTGGTAGTTTAATAGACCGCTTTAATAAAAAACACCTGATGATCCTATTGAATCTTTGCCGGTCCATACTGATTGTCGCACTTCCTAGCTTTTTGAGCTTAGGATGGATTTATATTTTAGTCTTTATCATTACAGCTACTAGTTCTATGTATCATCCTACCTCTATGACTTATATCACTAAATTGATACCGATAGAGCAAAGAAAACGCTTTAACTCATTACGTAGTCTGCTTGATTCTGGTGCCTTCCTAACAGGTCCAGCTATTGCAGGCTTTCTATTTACACTAGGTACACCGAATATGGCTATATACTTAAATGCTATTGCTTTATTTTTATCTGCCTGCATAACTATAAAAATGCCGGACGTTGAAGGACATGAACAATTAGGCTTTGCTCTTCGTACAGAAAAAGCAACAACATTTTATAAAATATTGCTCTATGATTGGAAAATGGTCGTCCATTTTAGCTTTAAAAATGCCTATGTGATGGCAGTCTATTTTTTATTTAGTGCTACCATTGTATTGATGACAGCGACTGATTCTTTAGAGGCAGCGTTTGCCACTCAAGTACTTGCTTTATCGGAGGGAGAATATGGGGTTTTGGTCAGTATTGCAGGTGTCGGTGTACTAATTGGTTCTCTAACCAATTCAGCCTTTGTTGAAAAAACCTCTACTGCTTGGTTAATCGGCATGGGGTCTATAATGACAGCCTTCGGTTATTTACTGTTTACTTCTTCCTATACCTTTTTTATGGCAGCTTTAGGTTGCTTCCTCTTATCATTCGCAACAGCTTTTGCGAATACAGGTTTCTATACTTTTTATCAAAATAATATCCCTGCTGAAAGCATGGGACGTATAGGGAGTATTTATGGTTTTTTTGAAGCCCTTTTCATCATAATTTTGACAGCTTCATTTGGAGTTACTGCTGAAATTATTTCTATACGATTTGTTATAGTAAGTGCCTCATTTGTCATGGTAACGGTAGCTATCATTTTATTTATTTTAACGATATGCCCTTCTAAAGCCACTTTTTATCAAAGTACTTCTGAGTCTCATAACTAGGTAAATAAAAATAGGTCTTTTCCTTACGTGGAGAAGACCTATTTACACATGACCTAGCTCTTGTGAAAGAAGGTGAGCAGCTCGTGTGACTTCCTTTGCAATACTTTCCAATTTTTCAGTATCTGTATCATACTCAAAGCACTCTGCGCTAATTGCTGCAATTGGTTCTTTATTCAAATCAAAAACAGGTGCTGCCACTGATACTGTTCCCTTTGTTTTTTCTCCATAGCTAATAGAGTATCCCTTATCTTTGATGACATTTAATTGTTCCATTAACTCTATTTTTTCAAGATCACTTATATTTTTTAGAAAGCCAGCTTGCATTTCCTTCTCTGAGAATGCAAGTAATACTTTATTCGCTGCTCCAATTGGATAGGGGATTTTTTCACCTATCATATCAATAATACGGACATTTTTGGGGCTATCCACACGATCAATAATAATAGAATTATTTAGTTTTGGAATATTTAAATACGCTGTTTCCCGCACATTAACGGCAAGCTCTTCTAATAACGGATGGGCTTTTTCTCGGATGTTTGTATGGTGGTACATTTTCATGCCGAGCTGTAACCATGTATACCCTAAACGAAATTCCTTTTTTTCCTCATTTCTTTCTACTAAATCAAAGTTTTCTAATGTATACAATAATCGATAAATTGTACTGCTAGGTAAGTCTGTTTCATTATATATATCTTGAACAGAAAAGAATCGTTTAGGATTCTTCGCTAGTACATGAATAATCATCATTGCTCTTTCAATAGATTGAATCATTGCTCATCCTCCTTTTATTCATTTTAACGAATTTTTACTCATTTATATAGAGTTGCAACCGAATAAATTAATAAAAAGAAACAGAATTTTATAAAAATGAAAATTGACGTTTACGGTTTTTTCTTATATGATGAATCATATTCCACAATACGGATTAATTTTCACATAACGAAACAATGAAGTAAGTATAGTTGCTATTTTGAATGATATCTAATCGAACAAAAAAGGAGCCATATACATGTATTCACAACTAAGACAGTTACCCATCGCAAAGCAAATTGAAAAGCTTACAAATGAATTAGTAAATATTAATAGTATTAATGGTACTCAAGGTGAAGGGAAAATTATTGAGTATATCTATGCGAAAATGAAGGAATTCCCTTACTATCAAGAAAACCCTTCATTTCTTTGGACTTTAAACGTAAAACAGGACCCTATTGGCCGAAAAAATCTTTTTGCTTTCGTAAAAAGTCCTAATGAAACAAAAAGGACCATTATCTATCACGCTCATTTGGATACAGTGGACATAGAGGATTATGGTCATTTAAAAGAGTTTGCTTTTTCTCCTACCAAGCTTGAGGATTTCTTTAAAACCTATGAAGGAAATAGGGATGTACAGAAGGATGCTCAAAGTGGCGACTGGATGTTTGGGCGTGGAGCTGTAGATATGAAAAGCGGAGCTGCTGTCCATATTGCCAATGTACAATATTTCACCAATCATCTTCATGAACTAGAAGGAAATATATTACTTATTTTAAATGGTGGCGAAGAGGCCGAGCATAATGGCATCATTGACGCATTAGATGAGCTTAATCGTTTAAAAATGGATCAGGAACTAGATTTTCTAATGGCCATTAATACTGACTTTACAACTCCTTTATATGGTGATGACCCTCATCGTTATATTTATACGGGTGTTGCTGGAAAGTTACTGCCATCCTTCTACATTTATGGGCGAGAAGTACATGTGGGAGATACATTAAGTGGCATCGACCCCAATTATGTGGCAGCAAAAATTACGGAGCGTATTCATAATAATTTAGCATTAATGGAGGCAATTATAGGTGAAACCATCCTTCCACCTACATGCTTATATCAACGAGACACCAAAGAATCCTATACAGTTCAAACCGCGTCTACTAGCCGAATTTATTTTAACTATTTTTTATATGAAGAGTCTCCAGATCATGTTGTTAAGAAACTTAAGTCTGTCGCACAACAGGCATGTATCGAAGCAAAGCAATATTTACAGCTTCAGTATGAGAAATATATAGAGCGTTCCAACATACCTAAGCGTTCATTATCCTGGCATATAGACGTTGTTACTTATGATGAGTTTATTGTTTATTTAAACGGAAAGGGTATTGAAACCGAGCTTATTATTGCTGATGTCTTGAAAAAAAATGCAGGTAAGGAATTACGCCAACAGTCGTTTGCAATCGTTGATGCGCTGCAAAAGGCAGATCCTGAGCATAAGCCTCGAGTTGTCTTATACTTTGCACCACCATTCCTTCCCCATAATTATTTAAAGGAAAGTGTGGCAAGAGACCAGCTATTAAAGCAAGCCATTTCACAGGTCGTTCATGAGGTAGCGAAAGAAACAGGCGAAGTATTTCAGGTTAAACGCTTTTTCCCTTATTTAGCGGATGGAAGCTTCTTATCTATTCATGCTACACAAGAGGAACTCCAAGAGTTGCTCAATAACTTCCCAAAATGGGATACACTCTATCCCCTACCATTTGAAAAAATAAAGGCGCTGAATATCCCTTCTGTTACAATGGGTGTATACGGAAAAGATGGCCACAAATGGACTGAGAGAGTTTATAAGCCTTATTCCTTCGGCGTGCTACCAAAGCTCATTCAGAAGGCTACAAAAGAAATATTCAAATCCAATCTTTAATATCGAAAAAGCACCGCTCTAATTATTTTTAGAACGGTGCTTTTTTATGTATCCAGTAAAACTATAGTTAAATTGAATGAGGAAAACCCTTCACCTTTTCAACAGCTTCTAGTAATTTTTTTGTGACGATATCTGATTCATCAATATGGTCAGTTAAAACTTTATTTGTTTCATCAAAAAGAGCTGTTGTTGTTTTAAATTTACTCATGACATCTTCAGTCGAAATTTTTTGGCTATCTATATAATCAAGTAATTCCTTCACTTCACCTTGGACATTCATTATGATTTGGAGTAATGCGTTAATTTGCTCAGACGTATCTGTACTTTTTTGAAGTCCTTCTGTCACCAGCTGCATATTATTTTTATTATCCTCATATGCCTCAGATATTTGATCCTCAATTTTTTTCGTAAGATTCACAATATCCTCTGTGCTTGACTTTGTATTTTCAGCAAGCTTTCGTACTTCTTCTGCAACGACTGAAAACCCCTTACCATGCTCCCCAGCTCTCGCTGCTTCAATAGATGCATTTAAGGCAAGTAAATTGGTTTGATTAGAAATCTCACTGATTACTTTGACGATATCAGTTATTTGCTTTGAACGTTCACTTAAATGGTTCATACTATTCGTCGTTTTTTTTGATTGCTCACCAAGCTCATCAATGACATGCTGAACTTCCTTTACAGCTTGTTTACTTTCAATCGATAAAGAAACCATTTCATCTGATGAATGAATTAAAGAGTTTCCCTTTTCTAGAGCATGTCCAGATATGGTATTGGATTCAATGGTGCTGTTTTCTACACGATTAAATTCGCTTAAAATATTTGTAACCATTTCACCTAAAATGACATGTTGATGATTAACTATATCGTGCTGTCCAATCGTTGAAATTAATTCCTTATGTAATTCATTGAGAAAAATTTGAAATTCATGATCCTTCTTATCTAGCTTTGCATTCAACTCGTCAATTTTCCCCTTAAATTGCTCTATATCTTCTCTTTTTGATTGAAATATCGTTAACACATGTCATCACTCCATAACTAGATTTGTATTAATTTTACTCTCTTTGAAGTAATTAATAAACAAATATCGTAAAGGTAGACTTTCCATAAAAAAATCCCACCTCCTAATAGAAGTGGGACCAAAATTTTTAGTAAGCTAAACCGAATAGAGCTTTAATATGTGTTAAATAACGAATATTCGAAGCTTCTTTCATTAATGTTGCAGGAAGACCTTTAAGTTCTGTGTTGCTTGCACCAATTGTAGCAACCGCATCTTTACGGCCTAGGCTTGCAAGTGTACCAGAGTTCACTGCTGAGAATGATTTCATCTCTTGGTTTTTATATTGTGCAAAAACATTATAACCAGCAAGCTCACCCATTTGCCAAGCAACTTGCGCAGTTGGCGCGTAAAGTGGACGACCACCATCAGCTGGTAATGCTACAGATGCGTCACCAATAACAAATACATCTTCGTGTGATGTAGATTGTAGGAATTCATTAATTGTTGCTTTACCACGGTCAGCTGCAAGTCCTGATTCACCTACTATTGGAAGTGGTGCTACCCCACCTGTCCATACAAGTGTGTTTGCAACAATTGGTTCACGGTCTTTTAGAGAAATAACATTACCGTCAACACCAGTTACAGGTGTACCAGTAATAAATTCCACACCGCGTTTTGTTAAGCTTTCAGTCGCGCGTTGAATAAGTGTATCCGGAAGTACTGGTAAGATTTTTGGACCAGCTTCAACAAGTTTAATTTTAAGATCAGCAAAGTTAACACCGTGTTTTGCAGCGATTTTCGGGAAGTTGTCCACGATTTCACCAACAAGCTCAACACCTGTTAAACCGCCACCACCGATAACGATTGTTGCATCTGCTTCATCTTTAGATTGTGCATATGCTTTAATGCGATCTTCGATATGTTTGTTAATTTTATTGGCATCATTTACTGATTTAAGAACCATTGAGTTTTCTTCTAATCCAGGGATACCGAAGAAACCAGTTTGGCTTCCTAAAGATACTACAAGCGTATCGTACGTTAATGTATAGCCATTATCTAAATCCACTTTTTTATTATCTACATTGAATTTCGTTACTTTTGCAATGTGTAGATCGATATCTAAACCTTTAAAGATTTTTTTAAGTGGTAATGCAACAGCACCTTCTGCAATGGTACCACCGGCTAAACGGTGAAGTTCAGTGATAATTTGGTGTGTTGGGAATTGGTTTACTACAGTAATTTTAGCTTCATCAGCTGATAGATACTTACGTGCTGTTAATGCAGTTAAAACGCCAGCGTAACCTGCACCTAAGATGACGATTTCTTTTGACATGATTAATTAATCCTCCGTCCTTACGAATTGAATTTACCTTAAGTCTTATTTAGCTTTGCGTTCTGAGCTTACTTGTAAGAAAGCATTAACAAAACGGAATACATTTTGAACTTGAGGGTCTTTTAGCATTTTCACAAGACCGAATAAACCTATTACTTCGTGGCTTTCAGATGCTCGGTCTTTCGCTTCAATTGCAGTTGCTGCTAGGTTTTTCGCAGAGCCTACTACAGGTCCAGCGATTTCTGTTACTGCACCCACAGTATCATTTTTAAGCACTTCATCTGTTGCTACAGCTTGAGCAAACTCGTATGATTTCGTTAATAAAGTCATCATTTCAGTTAACTTTGGTAATTGCTCAACTAAAGTTGTAAGCGATTCTTGAACTTCAGGTTTTAGTAATTGATCTAGTACATCTAATTGCTCTTTACTCACAGTTACTTGTTCAGCCTGTGCTTGGTTATTCGTTTCTGACATTTTGAACTCTCCTTTGCCATCACTAGTACTATTTTTTATTGCTTACATGTAAAAAAGACCATTAAGGTAAAACTTAACAGTCGTTACAGCGTATATCCTACACAATCACCAGTCACAAGGCCTGGATAGCGATTCGTATGACTTGTTATTACAATGTTAACTTTAAGTCGCAAAAAGCGCATCATAATACCATCCTTATCTTGTCTTGGTGACATTACAACCTTCATTATAAGACTGTTTGTACATTATTTCAATGCGCTAAATCACAATTTCGACAATCTTTTCAAAATTCATTGATTTTATCAACTATTAACTGCCTTACTATCATAAATTTTCTAATGCATCAAATTTTGTAGCTGTCATTCACTTTTTTGTCATTTTTAGAGACTCTTTTTAAAATTCAAATGACCTTTATAACAATGAAAGGAGCTATCTCTATTCTAATGAGATAACTCCTTTCATAAAAATTAGGAAGCTTTATTTATTTTGAACAGATAGCCAAAAGAAATTTGTTACTTCTTTTGCCGTTACATCTATTGAACCTAGCAAAGTTTTCCCGTCGCCATCTTTAAAATACCCTACCGTCATCAGTGCCATAAAGTTATGAGCAAAAAACTTGGCATTTCCTTTTCGAATCGTGCCCTTGTCCATTTCTATTTGTATAGCCCGCTCAATGGTGTGGTACATTTCATTTTCGGATGCTTGTACTTGTCTCAACTGAGATTCCGATAAATTGATGGAGGCCTCCCGCATAAAATTATTCATATCAATATCAATAGTTGCCGATAAATGAACCTTAACGAGCTGTTCAAGACGTTCTTTAAATGGTTTTTGTTGCTCTAAAATTTGTAGAATAGATAGCTTGATACGATCCATCATAGCAATTAGTGCCGATGTATACAATTCGCCTTTAGTTGGGTAGTAGTAATAGATAGTCGCCTTTGTTACGTTACAAGCTTTCGCTACATCATCCATCGAAATGTTTTTGTAGCCTTCTTTAATAAAAAGTTTTGTAGCCGTCTCAAGGACTAGATCTTTTGTCGGTTTCGCATTTTCATCATGGCGAGGTCTTCCAAGCATACGCGGTGACTGTTTCAACAAGTTCACCTCCTTTATAAAAAACAATCTTTTTACTCATATTATAACATATCGGTATTTCTAGATTGATTAATTAACCTTCTAGTATATATAATTAAATCACTTACAGGAATGGAGGTTTTCTTATGAAAAAACATCCACTTGAGCAATGGGGCTCAATGGTTGCAAGTAAAAAGGGGCGCTTATTAGCACTAGCCTTTTGGGTGTTATTAGTAATTGTATTGTCGTTTGCTTGGCCACAAATCAATAGTATTGAAAGTGAGTCAGGCAAAAACCTACCTGACACGGAAATGTCTGAACAGGCTGCGGCAATAATTGCCGATCAATTCCCTAATGATGCCGGTACACCATTATTATTGGTTTGGTATCGTGACAGTGGACTAACCAATCAAGACTATTCAGCCATACAAGGTGTATACAGTGAGCTTCAAGCTAAACCCTTAGCTCATCAAACGATGGTTCCACCATTTGATAAAATGCCAACCCAGGCTCTATCAGCCGCTACTTCAGAAAATGGCACAACCATCGTTACACCTGTATTTTTTGAAAAGGGGGTTGCTACAGATGTCCTACAGGATAGTTTAGATAAACTAACCAAAATAATGGAGAGCAACCAAGTCCAATTAGATAAAAAACTTTCGAATGATATGCTACATGTTCGTTATTCAGGACCAGTTGGAATCGCTACTGATGCTGTTAGTTTATTCTCCCAAGCAGATGTAAAGCTATTGATTGCAACAGTATTACTCGTTTTAGTACTACTTATAATTATATATCGTTCGCCATTACTGGCTATTATTCCTTTACTTGTTGTAGGTCTTGCCTATGGAGTAATCAGCCCAACATTAGGCTTCTTTGCGGATCAAGGATGGATTGATAAAGATTCACAGGCAGTCTCTATTATGACGGTATTACTTTTTGGTGCAGGTACTGATTATTGTTTATTCCTAATATCTAAATACCGAGAAATTCTCTTCCATGTTGAAGATAAAACTGTCGCAATGAAACTTGCTGTGAAAGAATCAGGTGGCGCTATTTTAATGAGTGCCCTAACAGTTGTCATTGGTCTAGCTACCCTTAGTTTGGCTCATTACGGCGCATTTCAACGCTTTGCCGTGCCATTCAGCTTTGGTGTACTTGTAATGGGAATTGCAGCTCTCGTCGTCCTTCCTGCAATTCTTGTCATCATTGGTCGTGTAGCTTTCTTCCCATTTGTTCCACGTACAGAAGAAATGGCACTGAACAAAGGAAAAAAACAACATAAGCCATCACATAAGATTAGTCATAAAATCGGACATTTTGTTACGCAGAAGCCATGGATTGTTATTACGGTAACCGTTATATTACTTGGCGGATTAGCAGCATTCGTTCCACGTATTCAATATACGTTTGATTTACTCTCATCCTTCCCAAAAGACATGCCGTCACGAGAAGGCTTCACTTTAATAGAAGAGAATTTTTCTCCTGGAGAATTAGCACCTGTACAATTAGTGATTGATACAGGGGGAAATGAAATTAATTTACAGCAACAGCTTTCAACAATTCCTTATATTGATAGTGTGGCAGATGTTCAAATAGGGAAAAAAAATAATGAGATTCAGTTATATGAACTATCTTTAAATGCTAACCCCTATGCAAAGGAATCGTTGGCTCATATTCCTGAGTTAAAGGCAGAGGTTATCGAAATACTCGAGCAAAGTGGGCTTAAAAATGCTGATAAGCATGTTTGGATTGGTGGAGAAACTGCTAGTCAGTATGATACCCAACAAATAACTAAGCGTGACGAAACGGTTATTATGCCAACCATGATTGCTTTAATCGCATTATTATTATTTGTTTATTTGCGTTCCATTACGGCCACTGTTTATTTATTGGCAACCGTGATTATCTCTTACTTTGGAGCATTAGGCGCAGGTTGGTTGATTTTACATCATATTATGGGGGCAGAAGCCATTTCGGGAGCTATCCCATTGTATGCATTCGTGTTCTTAGTAGCGCTCGGCGAAGATTATAATATCTTTATGATTTCAGAGATTTGGAAAAAACGTAAAACAACTGATCATTTAACAGCTGTAGAAGAAGGAGTTGTCCGAACGGGAAGTGTCATAACATCTGCTGGACTTATTTTAGCAGGTACTTTCGCCGTACTAGCAACATTACCAATTCAAGTACTTGTTCAATTTGGTGTTGTCACAGCAATCGGTGTACTTCTGGATACATTCATTGTTCGACCATTGCTTGTTCCAGCAATCACAACGGTTCTAGGCAAATACGCCTTCTGGCCAGGAAAACTATTCAAAAAAGAAGTCTAACCTTTATAAATAACACGGTCATTAGCAAATCCACTTGCTAATATCCGTGTTATTTTTTTATTAATACTAGAAACATTAGTCATATATTTATTCTAAACTGAGCCTTATAGGATCTCTATTAAAGGATTGACTTTATTAAACTATTCTAAATTACAGTAACGCTTTCCATTGCTTAACTCCTTTTCAGGCAATACCCTCGAAAAATATGCCTTTGATTTTGCTAGTTCACTTTATTTCTACGACCCTGAAACACAAGAACGTCTATAAAAGGTAGATTGTATCTGTACCAACACTCTATTTGTGACAAAGCGACAAAAACGAAGACGATGATAAGGAGTGAACTGCACCCCAATTGTTAGACACATCTAACAATTGGAGGTGTAGTTTTTTTATGACGAAATTTACAAATGAACAAAAACTCGATGCCGTTATGCGCTAT